>NZ_JADGMP010000008.1:0-171526 GCF_015549295.1 Cupriavidus sp. IK-TO18 | reverse complement strand
ACCACGTCCATGCACGCCTGCATGATGCCGACCGGGCCGCCCGACAGCACGGCGCGCTCATAGTCCAGCCCGCTCATCAGCACCCTGGCGCCGCTGTTCTCGGCGCCGAGGATGTTCTCGGCCGGCACTTCCACGTCCTCGAACACCAGCTCGCCGGTGTGCGAGCCGCGCATGCCCAGCTTGTCCAGCTTCTGCGCCACCGAGAAGCCCTTCATGCCCTTCTCGACGATAAAGGCGGTCATGCCGCGCGCGCCCAGCTCGGGCTCGGTCTTGGCGTAAACCACCAGCACGTCGCAATCGGGGCCATTGGTGATCCACATCTTGGTGCCGTTGAGCACGTAGCGGTCGCCCTTGAACTCCGCGCGCAGCTTCATGCTGACCACGTCCGAGCCGGCGTTGGGTTCGCTCATCGCCAGCGCACCGATCCACTCGCCCGACACCAGCTTCGGCAGGTATTTGGCTTTCTGCGCGGCCGTGCCGTTGCGGTGAATCTGGTTCACGCACAGGTTGGAATGCGCGCCGTACGACAGGCCCACCGACGCCGAGGCGCGGCTGATCTCTTCCATCGCGATCATGTGCGCCAGGTAGCCCATATTGGCGCCGCCGTATTCCTCGGCCACGGTGATGCCGAGCACGCCGAGGTCGCCCATCTTCTTCCAGGCGTCCATCGGGAACTGGTCGGTGCGGTCGATCTCCCCCGCGCGCGGGGCCAGTTCGGCCTGGGCCCAGTCGCGCACGGAATTGCGCAGCATCTCGATGTCTTCGCCCAGATCGAATTTCAGGCCTGGCAGTTCGGTCATGTCGGTCTCCTGTTTGGATTCGCTTTGTATTCTTGCTTCAGACGTGGTCCAGGGTCTTGACCACGCACAGCGTCATCAGCATGGTGGCCACCTGCTTGCGGCGGCCCTGCTGCGCCGCCTGTTCGACGTAGACCTCGCCCTGCGCCACGATCAGTGTGCGCCCGGGCTTCAGCACCCGCCCCACCGCGACCAGGCGTTCGCCTTGCGCGGGGGACAGCAGGTTGATCTTGTATTCGGCGGTCAGGCCCGCCTCGCCCTCGCCCACCATCGACAGCGCGGCATAGCCGCAGGCGCTGTCGGCCAGCGCGCCAACTACGCCGCCGTGGAAGAAACCGTGCTGCTGGGTCACTCCATCGGACCACGGCATCGCGATCTCGACTTCACCGCGCTCCACCCGCTGCAGCGTAGCGCCAAAGCTGGTCATCAGCCCCTGGCGCGAGAAACTGGTGGCGATGGCATCGGCGCGCGCGGCGGACAGCGCATCAGGTTCGGCACTTTCGGCAGCAAGGGCACTGGTGTTGGCAGGCGTCATGGCTGGGTTCCGGTGTGGAGCGTTGGAGTATTCTATTTACGTTTACGTAAACGTCAATCCAAATCGGCACGGAAGCCGTGCCAGGTGATGCATCAGGCCGATCGCTTCCGGGCCGGGGCATCGCCGCCCTCCGTGGCCGCGGGCTTGCCGGCGGTCTGGGCGGCCAGCAAGTCCCGGCAATGGCGCTCGTGCTGGTCGATCTCGGCGAGTTGCGCCTGCAGGTCTTCCATCTGCCGTTCCAGCGCGCCGCGGTGGGCGGCAAGCGCGTGCAGGAAGCGTTCGAGCTGCGGTGCAGTGTCGCGCGGCGACTCGTAGAGGTCCAGGATCTCGCGGATCTCGTTGAGAGTGAGCCCTAACCGCTTGCCGCGCAACGTCAGCTTCAGCCGGGTCCGCTCGCGGCTGTTGTAGACCCGCTTGCGGCCGCCCGGGCCTTCGCGCTCCGGCGACAGCAGGCCCTGGTCTTCGTAGAAGCGGATGGCGCGGGGCGTGACATCGAACTCGCGGGCGAGGTCGGTGATGGTGTAGGTTGCGGAGGCTGGAGGTTGCGTGACTGCCATGGGTGCGCCCAGTAAAGTGAACGGTCGTTCGTTGCGAAGTCAAGTTTTCGCTTAAGATGGAGACGAACCGCCAGAGTTGACGTTTACGTTAGCGTCAACCCCGGCGACTGGCAACTGGCGCGAACCGGAACGTTACGCCAGCGCGCCCCGCAACGAGAAAGCCTGCCTGCCCCCGCCCGGCACAAGGCTTCGAACAAGAGACTCCTCATGAACGCACTCGAACACCAGCTCCAATACCCGTTCGGCGACACCATGCCCGATCCCGGCACCAAGCAGGAAGTCGCCCCCGGCGTCTACTGGCTGCGCATGCCGCTGCCGTTCGCGCTCGACCATATCAACCTGTGGCTGCTGCGCGACCGCCTGGACGGGCGCGACGGCTGGACCATCATCGACTGCGGCATTACCAACGACACCATCAAGGCGCATTGGGAAACCATCTTCGCCAACGAGCTGGAAGGGCTGCCGGTGGTGCGCGTGCTGGTGACCCACAGCCACCCCGATCACGTCGGCCTGGCGCACTGGCTGTGCAAGCGCTTCGGCGTGCGACTGTGGATGAGCCTGGGCGACTACATGAGCGCGCGCGTGATGGGCACCGGCACCGGTGCCGGCTCCAGCGCGGGCGGCGACGCGGCCGCCGCGCACTTCGCGCGGCATGGCCTGACCGATCCCGACAGCCAGGAAAAGCTGCGCGCGCGCAAGACCTACTACCCGTCGCTGGTGCCCGACCTGCCGGCGCAATACCGCCGCCTGATGGAAGGCGACACGGTGCGGATCGGCACAGACGCGGCCACCTCGGGCTGGCGCGTGATCACCGGCTTCGGCCATTCGCCCGAGCACGTGGCGCTGTACAACGAAGCGACCAACGTGCTGGTGTCCGGCGACATGGTGCTGCCGCGCATCTCGACCAACGTCAGCGTGTTCGACATGGAGCCGGAAGGCAATTCGCTGCAGCTCTACCTGGACTCGCTTACCCGCTACGAGCCGCTGCCGCAGGACGTGCTGATCCTGCCGTCGCACGGCCGCCCGTTCCGCAACCTGCATACCCGCATCATGCAGCTGCGCGAGCACCATGCCGACCGCCTCGCCGAAACGCTGGAAGCCTGCCGCGAGAAGCCGTGCTGCGCA
The DNA here is from genome assembly GCF_015549295.1 of Cupriavidus sp. IK-TO18. Taxonomy (NCBI): domain Bacteria; kingdom Pseudomonadati; phylum Pseudomonadota; class Betaproteobacteria; order Burkholderiales; family Burkholderiaceae; genus Cupriavidus; species Cupriavidus sp. IK-TO18. Next base: position 168,512 of record NZ_JADGMP010000008.1, on the reverse strand, counting down.
CACGATATCGTCAGCGTGATCTTCAAGCGCCAGTTCGACATCCACCAGATGACCTTCGCCATGGGCGAATCGCTGGCGCACCTGCATTGCCTGTGGCACCGCGGCGAGCTGGTGCGGCAACTGGATGACGACGGCGTGTACCGCTTCCGCGCCGCCTGATCGCGCAAGTCAGTTGGCGGCCGCCAGGGCCGCCAGGTAGCGCACGCCGTCCACCGCGCGGCTGCCGTACCACGACAGCATCTCGCCGTCGACCAGCAGCACCGGCTTGCCGAGCTGGCGCTCGAGCGCGTCGGCGTGGTCTTCGGCGAAGCGATAGGGTTCGGTCGACAGCAGCACCAGGTCGAGCTCGCGCACCAGCGCATCGCTCCAGCGGAAGGTGGGATAGCGTTCGCCGGGCGCGTTGGGGCGGCTGCAATCGCCGCCCGCGCACGCCTGCACGGCGCCTGCGCCGCCTGGCCAGGTCTGCCAGTTGGCCAGCGCCAGCATGCGGCTGATATAGGTGTCGCGCGACACCGTCATCCAGGGGTCCTGCCAGATCGCGTAGAGCACGCGGCGCGCCGGCCAGGCACGCGCGCGGATGGCATCCAGCTCGGCCTGCAAGGCCGCGCACAGCGATTCGGCCTCGGTATGACGGCCAAAAATGCCGCCCAGCAGCCGGTACAGCGGCAAATTATCTTCCGGCGCGCACGGATGCGTGACGATCACGTTGGGCACGAAGGCGCGGATCTCGTCGACGGTCTCGCGCCGGTTCTCGTCGATATTGACCACCACATGCGTGGGCGCCAGCTCGCGCAGCCGCGCCACCCTGACGTCCTTGGTGCCGCCGACCTTGGGCACCGCGCGCACGGCCGGTTCCGGGTGGATGCAGAAGCCGGTGCGCGCCACCATCTGCGATTCCAGCCCGAGCGCGAACAGCAGTTCTGTCACCGATGGCACCAGCGAGGCAATGCGCACCTCGCCGCTTGCGGCGGCGTGCTGCTCTCCAATGGCATCGGTCCACATCGTCAGGGCTCCTTGCTTTCCCCGCGCCGCGGCTTGCGCGGCGCACCGGTCGCCACCATGTCGTACAGCCAGCGCGGCATCACGTGCATCAGCCCCGCCACCACGCCCATCTGCCACGGGATCACGCGGAAGCGCCGGCCGGCGGCGATCACGCGCGCGGCCTTGCGCGCGAACACGTCGGCATCGGTCAGGAACGGCATCCGGTACGGGTTCTTCGCGGTCATCGGCGTGCGGATATAGCCCGGCGCGATCGTGACCACGCGGATGCCAAGCGGGCGCTGCTCCAGCCGCAGGCTCTCCAGCAGCTTGATCACAGCCGACTTCGACGCGCTGTATGCACCGGCGCCCGGCAGCCCGCGCACGCCGGCGACGCTGGCGATGCCGACCAGCGTGCCGCGCCGGCCGCCGGGCCCGGGCTCGCGCTGCTGCATCGCGTGCAGGAAAGGCTGGAACGTGGTCAGCACGCCGAACCAGTTGGTGTCCATCACCTGCCGGAAGGCGTCGAGGTCCTCGCGTTCGCTGGCGACGGTGCCGACCGAGACGCCGGCATTGGCGATCACCACGTCGGGGCAGCCGAAATGGCCGAGAAAGTCTTCCGCCGCGCGCGCCATCGCATCGGCATCGCGCACATCGGCGCCGTAGACGCGCACCGCGCCCGGGTTAGGCAGCGTCGCCACGAATTCGCGCAGCGCGTCTTCGCGCCGGGCCACCAGGCCGAGGATGGCGCCCTGCGACGCGTATTCGCGCGCCAGCGCCTGGCCGAGTCCGCTGGAGGCGCCGGTGAGGAAGACTTTGAGGGGACGCATGGATGGAAGAAGGCTGTCCGAAATGAAAAACGGCTGGTACAGGATACCAGCCGTTCGGCAAACCACCGGCCTGTTCAAGGCCGCCAGTCGGATTTACATCTTCTTCGCCTTCACCTGCTCCACCAGGTAATCCATGGCCTGGATCGCGCCCTGCTTGTTGCCGGTGATCGACGGCGAGGTCACGTACTTGCCCTGCACCACCACGGTCGGCACGCCGTCGATCTTGTAGGCGTCGGCGATCTTGTTGGCGCGCTGGGCGTTGGTGGTCACCGTGAACGAGTTATACGCGTCCAGGAAAGCCTTGCGGTCGACGCCGTTCTTGGCCATGAAGTCGGCGATCTCGTTGCTGTCGAGCAGGCGCTTGCGCTCGACGTGGATGGCGTTGAAGACCTTCATGTTCATGGCGTCGAGCTTGCCGATGGCTTCGAGCGCATAGAAGATCTTGGTGTGCGGCAGCAGGTCGTCGCGGAAGGCGACCGGCACGCGCTTGAACACGACATTGCCGCCCTGCTTCTTGACCCAGGCTTCCAGGTCGGGCTCGAAGTCGAAGCAGTGCGGGCAGCCGTACCAGAAGAACTCGGTGACCTCGATCTTGCCCGGCGTGACCGGTTGCGGCGCCTTCAGGACCTGGTATTCCTTGCCCTCGGTGGGCGCAGCCTGGGACGGCGCGGACATCAGCAGGCCGCCCACGGCGGCGAACATGGCGAACAGTGCGGCGAGTTTCTTCATCTTGGTGCGGCCTTGCGGTTGGGTCGATGAGCGTATGACCGCGGCGGCGGCGTCCGGTTCAGCCCGGGCGCCGCCGCCGCAGTGACAAGGATGTTGCGTTGGTTACGGCGTATTTATGACGCTTTCGTGGCCGGGTGTGCCCCGCCCAGGCGCATAACGCCCGAGCCGGGGTTCCCGCTGACCATTACTGCTTGGTGAAGCGGATCACGGACGCCTCGAAGCCCTGCGACTGCAGCCGCTCGCGCGTCTTGTTCATGTCTTCGATGCGATTGTATGGGCCCATGCGCACGCGGTACATCTTTACGCCGTTGACGTCGCGCTCGGTGATGCGGGCCTCGAAGCCCTGCATCGCCAGGTTGGCTTTCTGGCGGTCGGCGTCGTCGGCCGAGCGGAACGCGCCCACCTGCAGCAGGTAGCCGACCTTGTTGGCGTCGGCCTGGGCGATCTCGGCGATCGGGTCGGACACCGGCTTTTCCGCCGGCTTGGTGGCGACAGGCTTGTCGGCGGGTTTTTCGGCCGGCTTCTCGACGGGCTTCTCCGCCGGGCGGGTGACCGCCACCGGCGGCTCGCCGTTCTGGCGGCCGTTCTGGTGACCGTTCTGCTGGCTTGGCTGGCTCGGCTGGGTGCCCGGCCTGGGTTCTGGCTCGGGCGCCTGGCCCACCGGCTTGGCCGGCGTCTTGCTCCACAGCGGCTTGTTCGGGTCGCTCGGCCCCTGGTCGGCGGGCTGCGCCGGCGGCGGCAGCTGGCTGGCGACGTTGCCCGGCTCGCTCGGCCGCGGCGCGCTCTTCTGCTGGAACGGCGTCGGCGACTTGGTGATGTAGAGGGCGACCACCACGGCGATGGCCAGCCCGACGATCAGCCCGAGCACAAGGCCCAGGAACGTCCCGCCGCGCTGCTGGCTGCGGCGGGCCTTGCGCGCATCGCGCTTGCGTTGCTGTTGCATGAAGTCCTCTTAGGTGATGCCGGGATTATAGGGCCACCTCCGGGCAGCCCTGTGGGTCCCACCGGGCGCCCCGCTGGGCGCCCACCGGGCGTCCGGCTGAACGCCCGTCGATTACATGCGGCGCGGCGCCGAGACGCCGATCACCGCCAGGCCGTTGCGCAGCACCTGGCGTGTCGCGGCCAGCAGCGCCAGCCGGGCGCGCTTGACCGCCTCGTCGTCGACCAGCACGCGGTCGGCATTGTAGAAGGCGTGGAAATCGCCGGCCAGGTCGCGCAGGTAGAAGGCAACCGCATGCGGCGCCAGTTCGGAGGCAGCGTCCGACAGCATGTCGGGGAACTCGGCCAGGCGGCGGGCCAGCGCCTGCGCCTGGGCGCCGGCCTCGGGGCCGGTCACGGCCGACAGGTCGGCGCCGGCCAGCTCGGCCAGGCGGCTCTCCCAGTCGGCGCCGCCCCACGACTCGAAGATCGAGCAGATGCGGGCGTGGGCGTACTGCACGTAGTACACCGGGTTCTCGTCGTTCTGCTTGAGCGCCAGGTCGACGTCGAACACGAACTCGGTATCGGCCTTGCGCGACAGCAGGAAGAAGCGCACCGCGTCGCGGCCGCGCGTGAAGTGCGCCGGCCAGTCGGCCACGCCCTGCTCCAGGCAGCCGCGGATGGTCTCGCAGGTGTCATCCTGGCCGTTGGACCATTCGATCAGGTCGCGCACCGTGACGTACGAGCCGGCGCGCTTGGAGATCTTGACCTCCTCGCCGTTCTTCATCACGGTGACCATCTTGTGCAGCACGTAGTCGGGGTAGCCCTTGGGAATCCCCATGTCCAGGCCCTGCAGGCCGGCGCGCACGCGCGCGATGGTGCCGTGGTGGTCGCTGCCCTGCACGTTGATGACCTTGGTGAAGCCGCGCTCCCACTTGGTGGTGTGGTAGGCCACGTCAGGCACGAAGTACGTGTAGGTGCCGTCGGTCTTCTTCATGACGCGGTCCTTGTCGTCGCCGTCGTCGGTGGTGCGCAGCCACAGCGCGCCTTCGCTCTCGTAGGTCTTGCCCTTGGCGACCAGCGACTGCACCGAGGCCTCGACGCGGCCATCGCTGTACAGCGACGACTCCAGGTAGTAGCGGTCGAACTTGACGCCGAAGGCCTGCAGGTCGATGTCCTGCTCGTTGCGCAGGTAGGTCACGGCGAACTTGCGGATCGAATCGATATCCTCGACGTTGCCCGACGCGGTCACCGGCTCGCCGTCGGAGGCGCTGACGGTCTTGCCGGCGAGGAAATCGGCGGCGATGTCGGCGATGTAGTCGCCGTTGTAGGCCGACTCGGGCCAGCTGGCGTCGCCCGGCTTCAGGCCGCGCGCGCGCGCCTGCACCGACAGCGCCAGGGTCTGGATCTGTACGCCGGCATCGTTGTAGTAGAACTCGCGGTGCACATGGAAGCCCTGCCACGACAGCAGGTTGGCGAGCGCGTCGCCCAGCGCCGCCTGGCGCCCGTGGCCCACGTGCAGCGGGCCGGTCGGGTTGGCCGAGACGAACTCGACCAGTACCTGGCCCTGCACGCCGCGCTCGCGCGCTCCGTAGTGGTCGCCCTCGGCCAGCACCGCGCGCAGCACGTCGGCCTTGGCGGCTGCGGTCAGGCGCAGGTTGATGAAGCCGGGACCGGCGATCTCCATGGCCTCGACCAGGCCCTGCGCGCGCGCATCGGCCTGCACTGCGGCGACGATGCGCTGCGCCAGCTCGCGCGGATTGCTCTTGAGCGCGCGCGCCACCTGCATGGCGATGTTGCAGGCAAGGTCGCCATGGGCGGCCGCCTTGGGCCGCTCGAAAGTGACGGCGGGCAGGGTGGCATCGGCCGGGGCGAGCACGCGCACGGCATCGGTGAACGCGGCGGCGAGATTGGAGGTCTGAACAGGCAGCATGGATGTCGGAAGCCCTGTGGGCAAGTATTCAGGCGCCGCGTAAATGCGGCACCAACTGCGGCACCAACGTGCGGCACCAACGCCCGAAGCGGCATGTGACGGCAAAGGTACGCCGCACCGCTCAACAGGCATTGAAACAGGCATTGGAATCGGGAACGCGGAATTTTATCAGGTGCTATGCTGACATCATGCGCGAAGATGGCCCCGGGCCACAATCCATGCGGCTTCCCGCCCCCGGGAACGCCGTCCCCTGCATGTCCGGAAAAGGAAACCACACCATGCTGATCACCTTCAAATCCCACGCTGCGCAAGACCTGATCATGATGAAGGATCTGGCCATCACGCTGCTGGGCATCATCGGCAAGCATCTCGGGGAACGGGGGGTGATCACCGTCGAAGAACTGCCGCGCGCGATCCAGAAGCTGGAAGCGGCAGTGACCGACGCGCGCCGCGACCATCCCGCCGGCACGGCCGTGGAAGGCAAGTCGGGAGTCGATGAAGACGAGGAAGAGCCGCTGCACCTGGGGCAGCGCGCCTATCCCTTCCTGGACATGCTGCGCGCCTCGCAGCGGGAAGGGACCAACGTCCTGTGGGGGGTGTAGCCCGAAGGCAAGGCAGCCCCGGGCGCGCCGCCGCACGCGCGGCGCGCACAAAAAAAGACGCCCGGCACCGAGTTGGGTTGCCGGGCTTCCGGACGAGGGCGCCGGAAAGGGGGGAATGCTTTTCAGGGGCCCCGCCGCGCGGGGCCCGGTGCCGCCAGTCCTACTCCTCTTCGTGGTGGCGGCCGTTGGCCAGCAGAACACCGAGCAGCGCACCGATGGCAGCGGCAATCGCCACCGCCTTGAGCGGCGAATCGACGACCCGCTGGCGCGAGTGTTCGACCGCACCGTCCATCCGTTCGCGGGCGCGCATCATGCCGTCGGTGGTCTGGTCGCGCAGCCGGTGCGCCATCTCGCTGGCACGGTCGCGCAGCCGCTGGCCGGCACGCAGGCTCTCGGCCGAGCCTTCCCGCGCCAGCACTTCGATGGTGTGCTCCAGCTGGGCGATCAGCGCCTTGACCTCGCCGGAAACCGGCGCAGCGGCCTCGCGCGAATCGCGCGCTGCGTGCTTGAGATGGCGGATGGCGCTGTCGGCACTGTCGGACAAGTGGTTCAGTTCCTTCCGGACTTTGGGGTTCTGGGTCAGCATAGGGTCTCCTCAGGTTGCGATCGGCACAGGAGCCGGCGCGTGGCCGGCGCTATCGCCTGCGGACCAGTCCCATCACCGCGGCCACCAGTGCCACGACCAGGAAGATGAAGAACAGGATCTTGGCGATTTCCACGGCGCCGGCAGCGATACCGCCGAAGCCGAAGATCGCCGCGATCAGGGCGATGACGAAAAATACGAGTGCATAGTGCAGCATGGCTAGGCTCCCGAAGATGGCTGACCGGGCCGGCACTGGCCCGGAGCCCAAGTGAAGACTTGCGCCACAAGGTGCAAGCTCATAGCCTCATCGTAGGAAGCCAGCCGCCGCGCCAATACCGACAGCGAGCCGATTCCGCTGTCAGCCGAGTCCTACAGCATGGCAGTAGGGGTGCGGCACGCCCGACGCATCAAGGTTGACCCATGCGGATCGATGTGATCCCATGAGCGCTCCCTGGCGCCGCACGGGCAAGCAGCGCACCCCAACCACAGGAAAGATGCCCCCATGTTCAAGCAGTCATTTCTTCCTCACACGCTGTTGCTCGCGGGCGGCATCGTGCTGACGCTGGCGGTGCTGGTGGCGTCGGAAACCGGCAATATCCGCCTGCGCGAAAGCTACACCGACGTAATCCGCTCGCAGCGCGTGCAGACCGAGCTGGCCGCGCTCAACGGCGAGCTGGTCAACGCCGAGGCTGGCCAGCGCGGCTTCCTGCTGACCGGCAAGGAAAGCTACCTCGAGCCCTACTACAAGGGGCTGCCGCGCATCGCCGAGCTGATGGCGCAGATCCGCGCGGACTATGCCAACGACCCGGAGGGGCTGAAGATGTTCGGCGACACCTCCAAGCTGATCAACAGCAAGCTCAACGAGATGGCGCTGACGCTGGTCTATGGCAAGCGCGACCTGGAAGTGGCGCTGGACCTGGTCCGCACCGACTACGGCAAGCAGACCATGGACAACGCGCGCCGCGGGCTCGACCAGCTGCAGGCGCGCGAGGCGGGCTCGGTCTCGCACCGGCTGGAAGGCGCCGAGAACGATGTGCAGCTGTCGCGCTACGGCATCGGCCTGCTGACCGCGATCAACATCATCCTGCTGCTCGCGGTCGGCGTGGGCCACGCCAAGCGCCTGTCCATGGCCGAGGCGGTGCGCGCGCAGCTGGAAGAGGAAAGCGCCAAGCTCGACCGCAAGGTGCGCGCGCGCACGCGCCAGCTGTCTGCGCTGGCGGCTCACCTTCAGCGCGTTACCGAAGACGAGAAAACCCGGCTGGCGCGCGAGCTGCACGACGAGCTGGGTGCGATCCTGACCGCCATCAAGCTCGACCTGCACTGGGTGCGCCGCCAGATCCAGCAGGCGCATCCGCAAGGCGCCGAGCGCCTGACGCGGGTGATGCTGCACGTCGACCAGGGCATCCAGATCAAGCGCCGCCTGATCGAGGACCTGCGCCCCACCGTGCTGCTCAACCTCGGCCTGCGCGCCGCGGTGTGCCAGCTGGTGGAGGAAGTCGGCGCGCGCAACAGCTGGGAAACCGAAGTCAGCGTGCCCGAGGACCTGCCGGCGCTGCGCGACGAAGCGGCGATCGCGCTGTACCGGATCGTGCAGGAATCGCTGACCAATGCCAGCAAGTACTCGGAAGCCAGGCGCGTCGAGGTCTGCCTGGCGTGCCGCGGCGAGCTGCTGACGCTGACCGTGCGCGACGACGGCAAAGGCCTGCCGCCCGACTTCGACGCCGGCAGCATCGCCGGCCACCACGGCCTGCTCGGCATGGAGCAGCGCGTCACCGCGCTGGGCGGCAGCATGAAGATCGACTCGTCGGCGCACGCGGGCGTGCGCATCCACATCGAGGTGCCGCTGACGGCATCCGTGCTGGCGCCGGCGGAAGAGCCGGAAGGCGAAGAGCCTGCACGCGCCTGATGGGTGCTGCCTGAAGGATAGCCAGGAGGATCAGGACGCCGCCGCCGCGTGCTCCTCGATCACGCGGAACACCTGCTCCAGCTCGAGCGACTTGTCGAAGAAATAATCGGCACCCGCCTCGGCGCACTGTCTGCGGTACATCTGCACCTCGGCGTGGTTGGTATAGACGATGCGCACGGTGTCCGTGCCTTTGCGCTGCATCGCGCGCAGCACATTGATGCCGTTGCCCTGGCGCAGCTGCAGGTCGACGATGGCGACGTCGTACTTGCCGGCATCGAGCAGGCGCACGGCCATGGCCTCGGTGTCGGCCCAGTCCACGTTCTCGATGAACGGGAAATCCTTCAGGTATTCGAGCAGCATGCCTCGCAGGACCGCCGAGTCTTCGATCAGCAGTATGCTCAGCGCCCGGTAGGAAGTGTTCGAAGCCTGCTCCGACATGTTCTGGTTTGCGGGCCCGGTCCGGTGCGATCCGCCGCAGGCCGCGATGCGGCCCGCGGCCTGCCGCTACTCGACCAGGCCGTTCTTGATGGCGTAGTAAGTCAGGTCAGCGTTGGTCTTCATGCCCATTTTCTCCAGGATGCGGGAACGATAGGTACTGACGGTCTTGACGCTGAGAAACAATTCGTCGGCGATCACCGACACCGACTGCCCGCGCGAGAGCTTGCAGAAGATCTGGAACTCGCGCTCGGACAGCATCTGGTGCACCGGCTGCTCGGTCGGCTTGTCGAGCCCGCCGATCAGCAGGTCGGCCACCGTGGCGCTGACATAGCGGCGTCCCTGCGCCACCGTGCGGATGGCCTTGACCAGATCGTCGGGGGCGCTTTCCTTGGTCAGGTAGCCTGAAGCACCGGCACGGATCAGGTTGATGGCGTACTGGTCTTCCGGGTAGGTCGACAGGATCAGCACTGGCAGTTCAGGCTTGCGTTGCCGGATCAGCTTGAGCACATCGATGCCGTTGCGGTCTGGCATCGAGATATCCAGCACCAGCACATCGTATTCGGCGTCACGCAGCCGAGCCATGACTTCGTCGCCGCTGCCGGCTTCGCCAGTCACCTGGATGTCGGGCTCGTCGGAAATGAACTGTCGCAGCCCGGCACGCACAATCTCGTGATCGTCAGCGATCAGGACGCGGATCATGAGGGGCTCCACGGGGTTGAACGGACCGGCACATTGCCCGGTGCAGTCGGGTGCAGGCGGAACCGCTTGCGTTGCTGTCATTGTAGTGCCGGCCGGGCGCTGGGGCTGTCGGTGTCAGGCTGACATGATGCACGGCCACAACGCGTAGAGCGCACATGGAGGGGCCCGCGGGTCAACGGCAGGAGGCATGGCGTACAAAAGCAAAGCGGGACGGCCTGGAGTCCGTCCCGCTTTGCTGCGGCGCGTCAGGCCCTGAGAATCAGGGCATCAGAGCCTGCGCGCCTGTGCCGGCTGGCGGCGAGCTTACTGCACCTTCGCGCCGGCCTCGGCGCCCACGCTGGCGTCTGCCTTAGACTTCTTGGCCGACTTGGTGGTGTTCTTGCCGTGCTTGGCCTTGCTGCCGGCTTCGGCCTTGGCATCGGCCGACGTGCTGGCGCCCTTCTCGACCGCCGCACCGGCGGTGGACAGGCCCTTGTCAGCCGCGGAGCCCGCTGCCGACACGCCCTTGTCGGTTGCCGCACCCGCGGTCGACAGGCCCTTCTCGGCGGCGCTGGTGACGCCGGTGGCGGCGCTGCCCGCGGTATTCAACGCACCCTGCGTGGCGGCCGAGGGCGAGGGCGCGGTCACCGATGCGCCGACGTCGGCCTTCGCGCCGGCGCCCACACCAGTACCTTGTGCCATGGCCAGCGAGGAAGCGGCGGCGATCGACAGGGCGGACAGGGAGAGCAGCAGTTTCTTCATGGACAGACTCCTTTCAGGATGCCCCGCGGCGAAACATTCGTCGCGGTGTTCACGCGCTGGTGTTTGCGTGAATCGAGCCCTCAGTCTAGGGATCGCACCTGCACCGGTCTGTGAGGGATTGAAAGGCTCTGTAAGGAGTTGTGAGGCGTCGGATACGCCGCTGCAACCAGGCCGGGAAGCCGTTGCACGGGGAAATTCCCTGTGACATCAACGGGCTGGCGGCAGGATCGCGCGGCCGTGGCCGGCGCCCTGCCGTCGCACCCCGTTACAGGTTGGGCGCGAGCGCGCGCTCCAGCGTGGCGCGTTCTTCATGGCGGCGCGCCACCATGTCGTCGAGCTGGTCCTGGCCGATCTTGCCGATGGTGAAGTAGGTCGACTCGGGATGCGCCAGGTAGAAGCCGCTCACCGAAGCGGCCGGCGTCATTGCCAGAGACTCGGTGATGCCCATGCCGATCTCGGCCGCGTCGAGGAACTCGAACATCGGGCCCTTGACGGTGTGCTCCGGGCAGGCCGGATAGCCGGGCGCGGGACGGATGCCGCGGTAGGACTCGGCGATCAGCTGCTCGTTGCTCAGCTGCTCGGCCGCGTCGTAGCCCCACAGGTCCTTGCGCACGCGCTCGTGCAGGCATTCGGCGAAGGCTTCGGCCAGGCGGTCGGCCAGCGCCTTCAGCATGATCGCGCTGTAGTCGTCGTGGTCGGCCTCGAACTGGGCTTCCTTCTTGTCGACGCCGAGGCCCGCGGTGACGGCAAACATGCCCACGTAGTCGGCGATGCCGCTGTCCTTCGGGGCGACAAAGTCCGCCAGGCAGCGGTTGGGGCGGCGCACGCCATCGACCACCGGGCGCTCGCTCTGCTGGCGCACGTTGTGCCAGGTCAGCGCGACCTTGCTGCGGGTCTCGTCGGTGTAGATCTCGATATCGTCGTCGTTGACGGTGTTGGCCGGCAGCAGCGCGATCACGCCGTTGGCCGTCAGCCAGCGGCCCTGGATCAGGCGCGACAGCATGGCCTTGCCGTCCGAGAACACCTTGCGCGCCGACTCGCCGACGATCTCGTCGTTGAGGATATCGGGGAATTTGCCGGCGAGGTCCCAGGTCTGGAAGAACGGGCCCCAGTCGATGTAGTTGGCCAGTTCCGCCAGGTCGTAGTTGCGGAACACGCGGCGGCCGACGAACTTGGGCCTGGGCGGCACGTAGCCGCTCCAGTCGATCGGCGTCTTGTTGGCGCGCGCCTGCGCCAGCGTCACCATCGGCGTGGCCTTCTTGCTGGCGTGCTGGGTGCGGATGCGGTCGTAGTCGGCCTTCAGTTCGTCCAGGTACTTCGCCGCCCCTTCATCGGACAGCAGGCTCGACGCCACGCTGACCGAACGCGAGGCGTCAGGCACGTACACCACCGGCCCTTCGTAGTTGGGCGCGATCTTGACCGCGGTATGCACGCGCGAGGTGGTGGCGCCGCCGATCAGCAGCGGGATCTTCTTCACGCGGAAGTAGTCGTCGCGCTGCATCTCCGATGCGACGTAGGCCATTTCTTCCAGCGACGGCGTGATCAGCCCCGACAGGCCGACGATGTCCGCGCCCTCGACCTTGGCCTTGGCCAAGATCTCGTTGCACGGGACCATCACGCCCATGTTGACGACCTCGAAGTTATTGCACTGGAGCACCACCGACACGATGTTCTTGCCGATGTCATGCACGTCGCCCTTCACAGTGGCGATCACGATCTTGCCGCGCGCGCGCACATCGCCGCCGGCCTCGGCCAGCAGGCGCTTTTCTTCCTCGATGAAGGGCAGCAGGTGCGCCACCGCCTGCTTCATCACGCGCGCGCTCTTGACCACCTGCGGCAGGAACATCTTGCCGGCGCCGAACAGGTCGCCGACGATGTTCATGCCGTCCATCAGCGGGCCCTCGATCACCTCGATCGGGCGGCCGCCGCGCGCGGCGACCTGCTGCCGGACTTCCTCGGTGTCTTCGACGATGAAGGTGGTGATGCCATGCACCAGCGCATGCGCCAGGCGCTCGCCCACGGGCACCGGCTGCTCGGGCGTGCCGCGCCAGGCCAGGTTTTCTTCCTTCTTCGCGCCGCCGCCCTTGTAGCGGTCGGCGATTTCCAGCAGGCGATCGGTGGAATCCTCGCGGCGATTGAGCACCACATCTTCCACGCGCTCGCGCAGCTCGGGATCGAGCTGGTCATACACGCCGAGCTGGCCGGCGTTGACGATGCCCATGTCCATGCCCGCGCCGATCGCGTGGTACAGGAACACGGTGTGGATCGCCTCGCGCACCACGTCGTTGCCGCGGAACGAGAACGACACGTTGGACACGCCGCCGCTGACCTTGGCGTACGGCAGGTTCTGCTTGATCCAGCGCGTGGCTTCGATGAAGTCCACGGCGTAGTTGTTGTGTTCCTCGATGCCGGTCGCGACCGCGAAGATATTCGGGTCGAAGATGATGTCTTCCGGCGGGAAGCCGACTTCATTGACCAGGATGTCGTAGCTGCGCTTGCAGATCTCGGTCTTGCGCTCGAAGGTATCGGCCTGGCCCTTCTCGTCGAAGGCCATCACCACGCTGGCCGCGCCGTAGCGGCGAATCAGTTCGGCGTGGTGGCGGAACTGTTCCTCGCCTTCCTTCAGCGAGATCGAGTTCACCACCGGCTTGCCCTGCACGCACTGCAGGCCGGCCTCGATCACGTCCCACTTGGACGAGTCGATCATGATCGGCACACGCGCAATGTCCGGCTCTGAGGCGATCAGGTTCAGGAAGCGAACCATCGCGGCCTTCGAGTCCAGCATGGCCTCGTCCATGTTGATGTCGATGATCTGCGCGCCGTTCTCGACCTGCTGGCGGGCCACCGCCAGCGCCTCGTCGAACTGGCCGTTCAGGATCATGCGCGCGAAGGCCTTGGAGCCGGTCACGTTGGTGCGCTCGCCGACGTTGACGAACAGCGTGTCGTCGTCGATGGTGAAGGGCTCGAGGCCGGACAGGCGCATCGGGCGCGGGGGCAGTTTGTTCTCGCTCATGTTCTCGGGCTCCGGCTCAGGCGGCGTCGCGGTACTGGCCGGGCCAGGTGCGGGGTTTCTTGTCGGCCACGCGCTGGGCAATGGCGGCGATGTGCTCGGGGGTGGTGCCGCAGCAGCCGCCCACCAGGTTCACCAGCCCGGAAGCGGCGAATTCCTCGACCAGCGAAGACGTGACTTCCGGCGTTTCGTCGAAGCCCGTATCGCTCATCGGGTTCGGCAAACCCGCGTTCGGGTAGCACGACACCGCGGCGTCGCACACCTTGGCCAGCTCGGCGATATACGGGCGCATCAGCGTGGCGCCCAGCGCGCAGTTCAGCCCGAAGGTGACCGGCCTGGCGTGGCGCAGGCTGTTCCAGAATGCTTCCACGGTCTGGCCCGACAGGATCCGGCCCGAGGCATCGGTCACGGTGCCGGAGATCATCACCGGCACGCGTTCGCCGGTGTCCTCGAACAGCTGGTCGATGGCGAACAGCGCGGCCTTGGCATTGAGCGTATCGAAGATGGTCTCGACCAGGAACACGTCGGCGCCGCCTTCAAGCAGCGCCTTGCCCTGCTCGTAGTAGGACTGGCGCAGTTCCTCGAAGGTGACGTTGCGCGCGCCGGGGTCGTTCACGTCGGGCGAGATGCTGGCGGTCTTGGGCGTCGGGCCGAAGGCGCCGGCGACGAAGCGCGGCTTGTCGGGCGTACTGTACTTGTCGCAAGCGGCGCGCGCCAGGCGCGCGGCCTCGACGTTCATCTCGTACGCCAGATCCGCCATCTTGTAGTCTTCCTGCGCCACGCGCGTGGCGCCGAAGGTATTGGTCTCGATCAGGTCGGCGCCGGCGGCCAGGTACTGCTCGTGGATCTCGCTGATGACCTGCGGGCGCGTCAGCAGCAGCAGTTCGTTATTGCCCTTCACGTCCACCTTGTGTTCGGCGAAGCGCTCGCCGCGGTAGTCGGCCTCGGTCAGCTTGTAGCGCTGGATCATGGTGCCCATGGCGCCATCCAGGATCAGGATGCGTTCTTGCAGCAGCCGGGGCAGCTCGGCAGCCCGGGTGTAGGGGCGCGGTGCGGCCGCGCGGGATTCAGGGGCACTCATGGCGGGGAACTCTGGAAAGGCGGCCGGCGCGATCGTGGATCGGCGGCGGGCGCTGCTGGGGCCGATGCTGGCCAAGAGCAGCGATTTTATCAGGTGTATCAAGGCCTTGCGGTTGCCTGTCGGGCCGATGGCGGCCTACACTGAGAGGCGCAACCGTCACCATTCCGGCCATTCCGCGTCCTTTGCGCGCCCCTTGTCCCCGCCGACCATGCAACACCTGTCCCCCGCCGACGCCAGCGACCTGCTGGCGCAATCGCCCGACACGCTCTTCATCGACTGCCGCAGCGAGATGGAATACCTGTTCGTCGGCCATCCCAAGGGTGCGCACAACGTCCCCTGGAACGACGGCCCCGACTGGGAGGTCAACCCGCATTTCGTGCAGATGGTGAAGAAGCTGGCCGGGCATGTGTCGGCGCGGCCGGTGCTGCTGATCTGCCGCAGCGGCAACCGTTCGGCGGCGGCGGCGCGGGCGCTGGAGGGCGCGGGCTTTGCCAACGTCTACAACGTGCTGCACGGTTTCGAGGGGGATCTCGACGGGCAGCGCCACCGCAATACGCTCAACGGCTGGCGCCACGACGGCCTGCCGTGGGAGCAGTACTGAACCGCCGCCCAATAAAAACGCCCGCCGGGGCGGGCGCGATGGCATTGCCGCCGGCCGTGGCCGGCGGCAATGGAAAGCCGCTCAATGCATGACCAGCGGATGCGTCATCACGTTGTCGAACTTGGCGAGGAAGTCATCGACCTCTTCCACTGATGGCTCGCTTTCGATCAGGCGCTTGACGTCGGCGCGGAAGCTTTCAGCCAGGTGCCCGCCGAGGAAAATCTCGCGCTTCAGGTTCTTGTCGACGATTTCATAGCCGCCAAATTCGAGCGGCGCTTGCTCGACATCCGCACCGAACTCGACGATGCAGTAATTGTCGCTGTTGTAGATCATTTGCATGGCACACCTCCTGGGCGTCATGGTTGGGCGGCTTGCCCTTGTGATTCTTGCCTCGTCGATGTTGCCGTGAGGGGGCGCCGCGGCTTTACCTCCAAACTTGGGGTGACCCGCGCGAAATCAAGGCTTGGCAGGATTTAGCCGGTCACTGCGTTGCCACGTCATTGCTGCCTACATAGATTGGGCATCGCCCTTTGCAACAAGTTTCTTGAGCCTGGCGCATCAGTGTGTTGTCTGTCACGGAACGTCGCACTGGCCGCCGCACGCCGCATTGCCGAGGAACGCGTCCAGTGCCGCGTGGAAGCGTTCGGGCTGCTCCACATGCACCAGGTGCGCCGCCTGCGGCATCACTTCCAGCCGGGCGCCTCGGATGGCGGCCGCAATGCTCTGCGCCATTGCCACGGTCGCGCCCTGATCGTTCTCTCCTGCTACTACCAGCGTAGGACAATGGATACGGGAAAGCGCGCCGGCGAGATCGAAAGCCATGATCGCCTCGGCCACGCCCACATAGCCGCGCACCGGCGTGGCCACCAGCATGGCGTGGATGCGCGCCACCGCATCGGGATGGGCGGCGCGGAAGGCCGGCGTCAGCCAGCGCTCCAGAGTGGCATGGGCCAGGCCGGCCATGCCGTGCGCCTCGGCCTGGCCGATGCGGTTGTGCCACATCGGGTGCGCTTCCATCGGGGTCTGGCTGTTGGTGGCCACCAGCGCCAGCGACAGCAGCCGCTCCGGATGGCGCAACCCCAGCGTCTGCCCGATCATGCCGCCGACCGAAATGCCGCAGAAGTGGGCCTGGGGGATTTCCAGCGCGTCCATCACCGCGATCACATCGTCCGCCAGCCGGGTCATGGTGTAAGGGCCCAGCGGCGCCTCGCTGCCGCCATGCCCGCGCAGGTCGGGGCGCACCACGCGGTAGCGCGATGCCAGGTGGGCGGCGGTCTGGTCCCACAGCGCATGGCTGGCGGCCAGCGCATGGGCCAGGATCACCCACGGTCCGTCGGTGCCGTCGATGCGCACGTAAAGCTCGGCGCCGTCGGCATGGACGCGGTGCGTTTCGGCGGGTGGCGTGGCAACTGTCATGGCGGGGCTCCTGTCAGTAAGAATGCGCCAAACGCGGCGGCGTTGACCCGGGCGAGACGCTTTTTAACGATTGTTGACATTCGCCCGCTGGTTACCGGTGGTGATCGACCCCGGCGAACGGCCCGTGGCTATTGCCCGCCGTTGCCGCGGTACACCAGTTCGATCTGGGTGCCGTCGGGCTCGGTCTGCCGCAGCCGCACCGGCATCCAGCCCAGCGATTGCGCAAGCCACAACTCGACCCGGCGACGGTCATTGGCGCGGCGCGGCAGCCGCACGAAGTGCTTCGCACGTACCATGCCATTGCCCGTATCGAAATCCTCTTCTCCAACATACTGCACTTGCATCGGTTCCACATCGCGCGTATCGGCAACCTGGAACGTTTCCGTCACACCAGGGGTGACATAGCGTTGCGGATTGCCACGCACCAGGCCGACCAGCTGCAGGAACACGCTGAAGCGATCCTGGGCCCCGGGCGGGAATGGCGACTGCGCGCCGTTGCGCAGCGTGGCGATGCCGGCGGCGGTGTCAAAGCGCGATGACTCGGCCTTGTTGCGCCGGTGCTCTTCGTAGCGTTCCGGCAACAGTCCCTGCTCGGACAGCGCACCGTTGCTCTGGAACGCGAAGCGGAACCACAGCACGCGCGTTTCCACCGCGAGCCGGTAGCGGCGGCCGTCGTGCTCCCAGCGGATCAGGCCATCGGGGTTCTGCACGCCGTTGACAAAGCTGGCGTAGTGGTACGTGGCGGGCGGCGGCGCGCTGTAGACGACGCCGTCGACGCCGCCCTGCGGACCGCCGGAAGGCGCCGGCGCGGGCGCGGCAGGTGCTGTTGGCGCCGCTCCGGTGCCGCCTGGACCGGTTGCCATCTCGGCCGGGCCTTGCGGGCTGGTCGCCAAAGGCGGGGCCGGCGCTTCAGGCTCGGGCTGGGGCGCCGCGGCCGGCGCCGCGGCTTTCGGACGCGGCTGTGGCGCGGGGCGCGGCCTGGGCGGGGCCGGTGGCCTGGGCGGCGGCAGCAGGACCGCCTCCAGCGTGGGTGTGTTGCTGGTGTCGAACGGGATCAGCGGCCCCGGCATGCGGAGGAATCCCACCACCGCCAGCACGTGCACCAGTACGACCAGCGCAACCACGATCACCCAGCGCCGGCGGCGCCAGACGGGGGTATCCGCGCCCGGGCGGGCGCGAGGACTAGGGCTGGCCGGTTTCTCCGGCCGGGGGGACGGCACCAAGGTAGCCGAGTTCCGATGAGAGCTGTTGGGCGATATCGCGTACGCGACGATCCATCGTACCGCCCCATTCTGCATCGAACAGGCTCTGCGCGCCCAGTACGATTAACCCCATGGCGAGGTGGCCGTTGGCATCGAACACCGGCATAGAGAATGCATTGATGCCCGGCAGCACGCCGCCGAGCGTGCGCGCGGCGCCGTGCGCGCGGACTTCGGCGCAGATCGCGTCGTATTCGGACAGCGACGCCGGCATGTCCGGCACCGCGCCGTTGCCGCGCGCGCCCAGCTCGCGCTCGATCAGCGGCAGGGTCTGCTTGCGCGGCAGGTAGGCGCCGTAGAGACGGCCGGTGGCGGAATTGAGCATTGGCATCACGTCGCCCAGGCGCAGGCTCACGGTGACGGGGTGGCTGGATTCCTCCCAGTGCACGATAGTCGGGCCGTGGTTGCCCCATACGGCGATGCCGGCGGTCAGGTCCATCTCGTCGCGCAGCTGCGACAGGATCGGCCGCGCCTTCTTGACCGGATCGAGCCGGTTGAGGCCGGCCAGCCCCAGCTGCAGCGCGAACGGGCCCAGGTCGTAGCGGCCGCTGACGGGGTCCTGCGCCACCGTGCCCAGCCGCATGAAGCTGACCAGGTAGCGGTGCGCCTTGGCCGGGTTCATGCCGGCGGCGGCGGCGAGGTCGCGCAGCATCATCGCGCGCGGCGACGCCGCGAGGGCCTGGAGCAGCTTGAAGCCCACTTCGATGGACTGGATGCCGGAGCGCAGCTTGGCGTCGTCTTCTTCGTTTTCAGCAATGCGTGACATGGCCGGCGGCAGGGGGGCAGAGGGAATTGGGGCCAGGAAATCGGCGCCCGGAGACCCGGGCAAGTTCGTAGGTAAATTTACTATAGCGAAATCGATTTACCAATTTTTAAGCCATCGGTAGACTTCCTTCGCAACAGACCCGGCGGCGCGCGTGTCGATGCCCGCCAAGCCGGGCCCCTTTTTAACACGGAGACTACCGATGCGCCCCCTGCGTCCCTTCCCTGGGCGTCGCCATGCCCATTTCATGCTCGCCGCCATGGCTGCCGCCGGCGCCCTGTTCACCGCCAGCGCGCCCGCGCACGCCGATGACTGGCCCGCCCAGCCGATCCGCTGGGTCGTGCCCTACCCGGCCGGCGGCGGCACCGACGTGGTGGCGCGCACCGTCGCCCAGGCGATCACGCCGGGGCTGGGCAAGCAGGTGGTGATCGACAACCGCCCGGGCGCCGCCACCATCGTCGGCGCCGATGCCGTCGCGCACGCCAAGCCCGATGGCTACACCGTGCTGACCGCCGACACCGCCACGCTTGCGGCCAATCCATCGCTGTACAAGAAGCTGCCGTACAACCCCGACAAGGACTTCGTCTATATCGGCCAGCTGGCGCGCTTCCCGCTGGTGCTGGTGGCCACTCCCAAGTTCCCGGCGCGCACGCTGAAGGAAGCCATCGAGTACGCGCAGAAGAACCCCGGCAAGGTCAACTTCGCCTCGCCCGGCGCGGGCAGCCCGCACCACCTGGCCATGGAGCTGTTCATGGACCAGGCCAAGGTCAAGATGACGCACGTGCCCTACAAGGGCGCGGCGCCGGCGGTGCAGGACCTGCTCGCCGGCCAGGTCGACCTGATGTTCCTGGACCTGGCCTCGGGCCAGCAGAACGTCAGCGCCGGCAAGCTGCGCGCGCTGGGCGTGGCCACGCCGAAGCGGCTGGCGGTGCTGCCCGGCGTGCCGACCGTGGCCGAAGGCGGCGTGAGCAACTTCGAGGCCTACGCCTGGCAAGGCCTGGTGGCGCCGGCGGGCACGCCCAAGGCGGTGGTCACGCGGCTGAACGCCGAGCTGGTCAAGGCGCTGAAGTCGCCCGAGGTGCAGAAGAAGCTGGAAGGCGTGGGGGTCGAGGCGGTGTCGGGCACGCCCGAGGAATTCGCTGCCTACGCGCGCGCCGAAGCCGAGCGCTGGGGCAAGCTGATCAAGGCCAAGGGCATCACGGTCGACTAAGCCATCCGCAGGGGCGCGCAGCGTGGCGCGGTAGACTAGCGGGCGCTGCGTCCGCCGCGCGGGCGCCCCGCTCTCTACCGCATCGCATCCCATGAAACTCGCAACCCTGAAGGACGGTTCGCGCGACGGCCAGCTGGCGGTCGTGTCGCGCGACCTGAAGCAAGCCCACTTCGCCACCGACATCGCCGGCAAGCTGCAGACCGCGCTGGACGACTGGCATTTCTACGCGCCGCAGCTGCAGGACCTGTACGACGCGCTCAACACCGGCCGAGCGCGCCATCCGTTCGCGTTCAACCCCAAGGACTGCATGGCGCCGCTGCCGCGCGCCTACCAGTGGGCCGACGGCTCGGCCTACGTCAACCACGTCGAACTGGTGCGCAAGGCGCGCGGCGCCGAAATGCCGCCCGAGTTCTGGACCGACCCGCTGATGTACCAGGGCGGCTCGGACGACTTCCTCGGCCCGCACGATGACATCGTGTGCGCCAGCGAAGCCTTCGGCATCGACTTCGAGGCCGAGGTCGCGGTCATCACCGGCGACGTGAAGATGGGCGCCACGCCCGAGCAGGCCGGCGAAGCCATCCGCCTGGTGCTGCTGGCCAACGACGTCTCGTTGCGCAACCTGATCCCCGCGGAACTGGGCAAGGGCTTCGGCTTCTTCCAGAGCAAGCCGGCGACCGCCTTCTCTCCGGTCGCCGTCACGCCCGACGAGCTGGGCGAGGCCTGGCGCGAGCGCAAGGTGCACCTGCCGATGACGGTGCACTGGAACAGCAGGAAGGTCGGCCAGCCCGACTGCGGCACCGACATGGTGTTCGACTTCGGCCAGCTGATCGCGCATATCTGCAAGACCCGCAACGTGCGCGCCGGCAGCATCGTCGGCTCGGGCACGATCTCCAACGTCGACCGCAAGAAGGGCTACTGCTGCATCGCCGAGAAGCGCATGCTCGAGACCATCGACGACGGCAAGCCCGCCACCGAGTTCATGAAGTTCGGCGACGCGGTCAAGATCGAGATGTTCGACGCGCAGGGGCATTCGGTGTTCGGGGCGATCGACCAGCTGGTGGCCGCGCCCTGAGCCGGCAACTGAGCCGGCCGCGCCTGTCGGCAAGGGTGCGCCGGATGTGCATATAATTGACCGACCGATCGGTTGGTAAATCCACGATGCACCCGGCGCGGCCGCGCGCCACTCACCTGACAGGCCCCCCATGACTGCCCCGAACGACGCCTCTTCCACCGAACTTTCCGAACGCTACGCGCGCTACCGCGCGCTGACGCTGCGCCGCCACGGCCCCATCCTCGAGGTCGTCATGGGCGCGGCGCAGTCGGCCAACCAGAAGCTGGCCACGGCCGACGCCAACATGCACCGCGAGCTGGCCGAGATCTGGCGCGACGTCTCCGCCGATCCCGACATCCGTGTGGCGCTGATCCGCGGCGAGGGCAAGGGCTTCTCCGCCGGCGGCGACCTGGCGCTGGTGGAAGACATGGCCAACGATTTCGAGACCCGCACGCGCGTGTGGCACGAAGCGCGCGACCTGGTCTACAACGTCATCAACTGCGACAAGCCGGTGGTCTCGGCGATGCATGGCCCGGCCGTCGGTGCCGGCCTGGTGGCAGGGCTGCTGGCCGATATCTCGATCGCCTCGAAGACCGCGCGCATCGTCGACGGCCATACCCGGCTGGGCGTGGCCGCGGGCGACCATGCCGCGATCGTGTGGCCGCTGCTGTGCGGAATGGCCAAGGCCAAGTACTATCTGATGCTGTGCGAGTCGGTCAGCGGCGAAGAGGCCGAGCGGATCGGCCTGGTCTCGCTGGCGGTGGAAGAGGACGAACTGGTGGCGCGTGCCTTCGAGGTAGCCAACCGGCTGGCGGCGGGGTCGCAGACAGCGATCCGCTGGACCAAGTACGCCCTCAACAACTGGCTGCGCATGGCCGGTCCCGCTTTCGATACCTCGCTGGCGCTCGAATTCATGGGCTTTGCCGGCCCCGACGTGCACGAAGGCATGGCGAGCCTGCGCCAGAAGCGGCCGCCACAATTCAGGTAACGACGACGCAGCCGCGCGGCCCGCATCCGGGCGCGAGGGCTGCGCCGCACACGGAGCACGCGACCATGTTCGGACAGATTCCCGATTTCACCAACGGCTTCGACTTCATGCGCCGCCTGTGGGGTGGCAGCGCTGGCATGTCCGGCGGCCTGATGCCCGGGCTGCAGGCGATGACGCCGCCGATGGACCTGGATGACCTCGACAAGCGCATTGCCGACCTCAAGGCAGTGGAGAGCTGGCTGCAGCTGAACACCAACCTGCTGCGCACCACGATCCAGGGCCTGGAGGTGCAGCGCGCCACGCTGGTGGCGCTGCAGACCTTCGGCAACGCGCTCTCGCCCGACGCCATGCAGTCGGCAATGGAAAACGTGGCGCGGGCCGCCAATGCGCCGAGCGCAGCGCCACCGCAGCGCGCCGGCGCCGACACCGGCGCAGGTTCCGGCACCACCAGGCCCCGCGAAGAAGCACACGCGGCGCAGGCCGGCGCCGAGCCGGAGCCGGCTCCCGAGCCGTCGGCCGAGGCAGCGCCAGACGCTGCACCCGAAGGCGCACCCAACGCCGCGCTGTGGTGGGACCTGCTGCAGCACCAGTTCAGCCAGATCGCCAGCAGCGCAGCCGCGGCCAGCATCGCGCCGTTCAACATGGGCGCCTTCGGCGCCGGCGGCATGCCGGCACAGCCGGGGGCCGCGCCGGACGGCGGGTCCGCGGCCAAAGCCACCTCACGCAAGGCCGCTGGCAACGGCAACGGCGCCAGGGCGAGCGCCACGGCAAAGAGCGGCGCCACGAGTGCGGCCAAGTCGGGGACCAAGGCTGCGGCCAAGCCCGCTGCAAAGAAAACTGCCGCAAAGAAGCCCGCTGCAGGCAAGACGGCCAAACCCACGCCCACCGGCAACCACGCCGCCAAGGACGACGACAACGGCGGCGACGAATGACGCAACTGCGGACGCAACTGCGCACCGCCTGACCTGTCGCTACGCAGCGCCTTCCCCCATGCACCGCGAGCCCCTGCCGGGACACCATCCGACCCCGCACAGCGGCCCTGGCGTCCCTGGCGCGCCTAACGGCCCCAATCCCAACGCCACCGCGCTGATCATGATGGGCGGCGGCGCGCGCGCCGCCTACCAGGCTGGCGTGCTGTGCGGGCTGGCGCGCATTGCCGCGCGCCACGGCAAGGCCCATGGCGGGCTGCCGTTCGGCATCATCGCCGGCACCTCGGCGGGCGCGATCAACGGTGCCGGGCTGGCCATCAATGCCGGCGATTTCCAGGCCGCCACGCAAAGCCTGGGCGCGCTGTGGCACGGCATCCATGCCGACGACGTCTACCGCACCGACGTGCTGCGCGTGGGCATATCGGGCGCACGCTGGCTGTCGACGCTGGCGCTGGGCTGGGCCACGCAGCGCCGGGCACCGCGCGCGCTGTTCGACAACACGCCGCTAGGCGGCATGCTGGGCGAGCTGTTCGATCCGGCGCGGGTGCAGGCCAGCCTGGACAGCGGCGCGCTGCAGGCGTTCGCGGTCACCGCGCTGTCCTACAGCACCGGCCGCCACGTCACCTTCTACCAGTCGCACCACCGCATCCATCCGTGGCACCGCAGCCAGCGCATCGCTGTGCCGGCGCCGATCACGGTGGACCACCTGCTGGCCTCTGCATCGATACCGTTCCTGTTCCCCTCGGTTCCGCTCGAGATCGACGGCCATCACGAGTGGTTCGGCGATGGCACCATGCGGCAGATGTCGCCGCTGTCGCCGGCGATCCACCTGGGCGCATCGCGCATCCTGGCGATCGGCGCAGCCTCGCGCCAGCGCTCGGGCTGGTTCGACACCGTGCCCGCCGGCGGCTACCCGTCGCTGGCGCAGGTGGGCGGCCAGGCGCTGGCCAGCATCTTCCTGGACGGCCTCAATGCCGACCTGGAGCGGCTGCTGCATATCAACCGGCTGCTGGCGCGCATGCCCGAGATCGCCGGCGACCGCGAAGGCTGGCGCCCGGTGCAGGTCATGACGATCTCTCCCAGCGAGCCGATCGAGGCGCTCGCCGCCGAACAACAGAAGCAGCTGCCGCGCACCGTGCGCGCGCTGCTGGCGCCGCTGGGCGGTACCGAGGCGCGCGGCGCCGCCTTCGCCAGCTACCTGCTGTTCGAGCCCGAGTTCACCCAGGCGCTGATGGCGCTGGGCGAGCGCGACGCCGAAGCGCAGGCCGCCGAACTGGCCGCGTTCCTGTATGGCGTGGTGCCGGGCACTGCACCTGCCGCCTTGCGCGAGGGCGCGGTTTCGCCCTGAGCACCTGCCCGCCAGGCGCCGTTGCTGGCACCTGTGCCGTCCGGCGCGCCGCTGATCGCCCGCAATATGCAGTCGGCTGCGCCAAAGCTCCGCAAAAGTCGTTGCATTTGCCCCTATCCGCCCTAAAAAAGGAGAAGAGAATAATTCGCATCTGGTAGAATCTGCCCGTAATTTCAAAGGCTTACCATGCTCTACCCCGAACTGTTCAAATCGTTGGAAGCCGTCCGCTGGCACATGGACAAGGACATCCCCTGGGATACCTTCGACGCCAGCCTGCTGACGGACGACCAGGCCAAGACCATTCGCATGAACGCGATCACGGAATGGTCCGCCCTGCCGGCGACCGAGATGTTCCTGCGCGACAACCGCCACGATTCCGACTTTTCGGCGTTCATGAGCATCTGGTTCTTCGAGGAACAGAAGCACTCGCTGGTGCTGATGGAGTACCTGCGCCGCTTCCGCCCGGACCTGGTGCCGACCGAGGAAGAGCTGCACGCCGTGCGCTTCGAGTTCGACCCGGCGCCGCCGCTGGAAACGCTGATGCTGCATTTCTGCGGCGAGATCCGCCTGAACCACTGGTACCGCCGCGCCGCCGAATGGCACTCGGAACCGGTGATCAAGCATATCTACCGCACCCTGTCGCAGGATGAAGCCCGCCACGGCGGCGCGTACCTGCGCTACATGAAGAAATACCTGGCGCAATTCGGCGACAGCGCGCGCGCCGCGTTCGCCAAGATCGGCGTGCTGATGGCATCGGCACGCCGCACCGAGAAGCCGCTGCACCCGACCAACCTGCACGTCAACAAGGCGCTGTTCCCCAACGACACCGTGCAGTCGCGCCTGCCCGACCCGGACTGGCTGGAGAAATGGCTGGACGAGCAGATCCGCTTCGACGAAGGCTGGGAGAAGAAGGTCATCGAACGGATCCTGCACAATATGTCGCTGCTGTTCGAACGCACGTTTGAGTCGGTGCAGGACCTGAACCGCTACCGCAAGGAACTGAACGCCCGCCTGCCCGGCGCCGGCGGCGCCCAGCCGGCACAGGCCTGATCCGGCGGCTCGCTGCCAAACCGACAGAAACCCCGCTACGGCGGGGTTTTTTCCTTGGCGCGCCAGCGCCGCCAATTCCCGCATACTTGACCGTCAGCACCGGCGCCTGCCAGATTTCCCGGCAGGCCGGGTGGTATACGGTTAGCACAGGAAAATCACCGGCTTATCCGGACGCCCGCACCCGCATTGGCCGCAGCGCCAATCCTGGCGCGACATTCCTAAATTTCTTAATTCGGAAAATAGAATACTTAAATCACATGATGCGATTATCTTTTTCGCTTCATGTGTTATTGACCGGACTTTAGTTATTGGCGCAAATCATTTTGTGATAGACAGTAACTCCGATAACATCCCCCGGAAAATCCGACCGTCGCAGCTGGCGATTATCCAAAGCGCTGCTCGGCCTCGCCGGCAAGGTGCCACCGGAATTCCCGGTGCGCCCTCGCCGCGCTCCCGCAACGCACGGGCATGGGGCCAATGACGACTGCGCGCGACAACGTCTTGGCAGGGGTGAAAGATTGCGTCATATCGACGCGGTGCGCGAGGCGCTGGTCTCGGTGATGCGCGGCATTGCCGCCGCCACGGTGCCGCTGCCCGCCAACGACGCGGCGGTGGCGCTGGTGGGCTAGGCAGCGCTGAACGGACGGCGAACCCCGGCGGACGGGGTACCATTCGGACAAGCGTGCCGGCGCCGCCAGCGCCGGCCTCCACCATCCGATCCCTGACCCATGTCCGTACCCGCCTTCGAATCCAAGCTGACTCCCGCCGACAACCACGCCGAGCTGGCCGCGCGCATCGCCGCGCTGCCGCGCCCGCTGGTGTTCACCAACGGCGTCTTCGATATCCTGCATCGCGGCCATGCCACCTACCTGGCGCAGGCGCGCGCGCTGGGCGCGAGCCTGGTGGTCGGCGTCAACAGCGATGCCTCGGTCAAGATGCTGGGCAAGGGCGACGACCGCCCGCTCAACCACGAATCGGACCGCATGGCGCTGCTGGCCGCACTGGCGTCGGTCGACCTGGTGGCGATGTTCCGCGAGCAGACGCCGGTCGAGCTGATCCGGCTGGTGCGCCCCGACATCTACGTCAAGGGCGGCGACTATGACATCGATACGCTGGAAGAAACCCGGCTGGTGCGCAGCTGGGGCGGCCAGGCCTACGCCATCCCCTTCCTGCACGACCGCTCCACCACCAAGCTGCTGACCAAGGTGCGCCAGGCCGGCTGAGCCGCGCGCTCAGTCCTGACGCCGCGCCACCGGCAAGGTGCCACGCGGCGCGGCGTCTGCCGCGCGCGCAGGTGCCGGCGGCAGCTGCTGCAGGCGCTCGGCGCGCACTTGCTGCCCGAGCCGGTGCGGCTCGCGCGGCGTGCCGAACCAGCCGCCAAGCGGATTCGCGCCGAACAGGCCGGCCAGCGCCGCCACCAGCAAGGCGTTGGCAAGCAGCAGCAACATCAGGGCAATGCGCAGGGTGCGTGGGGCGGACATGGAACGGCGGCAGAGCGTGCGGGGATTACGTGGTCAAGGCGATGGCCGCCAGGCCTCGGCCGACGCCATCGCATGCAGGCCGAGCAACACCAGATTATCGTGCATCTCGAAGGGCACCGCGAGCGCGCCGGCCAGCGCGCTGCGAGCGCCGCCGGACAGCAGGCAGCGTGTCGGCCCGCGCTCTCCCAGCGCGCGCCAGGTGCGTTCGATCGCGCCCGCCTGCGCGGCCAGGCAGCCGGCGGCGATCGCGTCGTGGGTGTTGTCGGCCCAGCGCAGATGCGCGCCGGCCCCGATGCCGGCCACGGTGCCGGCCTCCTGCACCTCCTTCACCTCCAGCGCCGGCAGCTGCGCGGTATTGCGCGCCAGCGTGCCCAGCATCAGCGCCAGCCCCGGCAGGATCAGGCCGCCCTCGAAGCGCGCTCGGCCATCCGCGCCGACGGTGACGATATCGAGCGTGGTCGCGGTGCCCGCGGTCACGACCAGCAGCGTGTCGTGCGGCAGCCAGCGGTGCGCGCCGATCGCGCCGACCCAGCGGTCGACTCCCAGCTGCGTGGGCTCGCGATAGCCGTTGGCCAGGTTGCCGTACGCCGCGCTGCTGCGCACCCACTGCACCGGCGCGCAGCCGCCGAAGGCGTCGGCCAGCGCCGCATCGACGGCGGCGGCGATCACCGGGCCGGCGACGTTGGTGATCCAGACCGCCGGCATCGGGCCGGTGCCGCGCAGCGCGCGCAGGTCGGCGGCCAGCGTCTTCAGCGCGTTTTCATCGGCATGCGCGACCGCGCCACCGTGCTGCCACGGCGTGGGCAAGCCCGCCCCGGCCGGCAGCGGCGCGCCGGCCTCGCACCACGCCCATTTCAGGCGCGTATTGCCGATGTCGATCAGCAGCTGCGGCACGCTCATGCGCCATCCTCCTGCCCCGGCGCCGGGCGCAGCGACAGCTCGCCGCTGGCCACCCGCTCCAGCCCAGTCGGGGTTTCCAGCAGCAGCTGGCCGGCCTCGTCGACGCCGCGCGCCATGCCCTCCGCGATCACCTTGCCGTCGTGCAGCAGCCGCACCGGCTGGTCGCGGTAGGCATCGGCGGCGGACCAGCGCCGCGCCATCGGCCCGAAGCCATGGGCCAGGAACGCGGTGCGCATCGATGCCAGCCGCTCCAGCACCGCAGCCAGCAGGCGCGCCGCGTCGCGGCTGGCGTCGAAGCCCGGCACGGCCTCCGCCACGCCGGCCAGCTCGCGGCCCAGCGCGGCTTCCATCTGCGCATCGCGCACCAGGTTCAGGCCGATGCCGATCACGGCCCAGATCCGGTTCTGCCCGGCGCGCACCGATTCGATCAGGATGCCGGCCAGCTTGCGGCCATCGATCTGCAGGTCGTTGGGCCATTTCAGGCCGACGCGCGCGCCCAGGCGCGGGTCGACATCGCCGAGCGCCTCGGCCAGCGCCAGCCCCACGGCCAGGCTCAGGCCGGTGAGTTGTGCCGGCGCCAGCGCGAGCGGCAGCGCCACCGAGAAGGTCATGCCCGCCTGCCCCTGCCACGGCCGTCCCAGGCGCCCGCGCCCGGCTGTCTGGCGGTAAGCCAGGCGCAGCCAGCCGGCATCCGACCAGGGTGCGTGGCGGCACGCGGCGGTCAGGTCGGCATTGGTCGAGCCGGTTTCTTCGACAAGCTCCAGCTTCCAGTCGCGCAGTGCCGGCGGCAGCGCGGCGCGCAGGGCAGCGGGATCGATGCGCCAGGAGTCGGACGGGCCCGAGGCGGGCGTGAGGGAGGTGTCAGGGGCGTCTGGCATGGGAAGCTGCTCTGGTGGCAATCTGCGGTGCAAGGGCACGCAGGCACGGCGCCTGCGTGACTGCCGCATTGTAGCCGCGCAGGAGGTCTGCGCCGCGCCGCCCCTTGGCCGGTCATGGCCGCGGTCGCGCCAGCCGGGCGGGTGGCTTAGAATCGGGACT
This sequence comes from Cupriavidus sp. IK-TO18, assembly GCF_015549295.1. NCBI lineage: Bacteria > Pseudomonadati > Pseudomonadota > Betaproteobacteria > Burkholderiales > Burkholderiaceae > Cupriavidus > Cupriavidus sp. IK-TO18. Next base: position 140,030 of record NZ_JADGMP010000008.1, on the reverse strand, counting down.
CGGCCATCACATCGCTAGCCCTTGGAACGACAGACGACGCCAGACTTCCATATCACGCGCGGGGACGGGACCGTCAGCGTAGCGCTGAGTGGCGACTGGACCGCGCTCGCGCTGGCCGGCTGCCACCACGCCCGGCAGCTGCGCACGCAATTGCACGAACTGGCGCAGGCGCCGGAGCATGCGCAATGGTCGCTGGCCGAAGTGCAGCGGCTGGACCATATCGGCGGACAGCTGCTGTGGCAGGCGTGGGACGGCAAGATGCCGCAGCAGATCGAGGCCAGCGAGGGCCAGCGCCGTGTATTCGAGCGCATCGCCGCGGTGCAGGACGAAGGCTGGAAGAAGCACATGGTGGACCGCTTCAACCCGATTACGCTGTTAGGCGCCAACGTGATGTCGTTCGGCGTGCAGCTGGCCATCGGCATCACCATGCTGGGCCAGCTGGCGTTCGACCTGCTGCGCTTCGCGCGCATGCCGCAGCGCGGCCCCTGGCGCGAGGTCTCGGCAAATATCTACAACGTCGGCTACAAGGCGCTCGGCATCACCGCGCTGGTCGGATTCCTGATCGGCATCGTGCTGTCGTACCTGTCGGCGAACCAGCTGCGCATGTTCGGCGCCAGCACGTTCATCGTCAATATCCTCGGCATGGCGGTGATCCGCGAACTGGGGCCGGTGCTGGCGGCGATCCTGATCGCGGGCCGGTCCGGCTCGGCCATCACCGCGCAGATCGGCGTGATGCGCGTCACCGAAGAACTCGATGCCATGCGCGTGATGGGGATCTCGCACGGCTTCCGGCTGATCATGCCGCGCGTGATCGCGCTGGCCATCTCGATGCCGCTGCTGGTGGCGTGGACCGACGTGATGGCGCTGGCCGGCGGCATGGTGGCCGCGCGCATGCAGCTCGGCATCAGCGCCGCGTTCTTCCTGCGCGAACTGCCCGACGCGGTGCCGGTGGCCAACCTGTGGCTGGGGCTGGGCAAGGGCGTGGCATTCGGCATCCTGATCGCGCTGACGGCGTGCCACTTCGGGCTGCGTATCAAGCCCAATACACAAAGCCTGGGCGAAGGCACCACCGCGTCGGTGGTGACCTCCATCACCATCGTGATCCTGGCCGACGCGGTGTTTGCCGTCCTGTTCAAGGACGTGGGGATATGAACGCGCCAACGGAACCGTCCGCGCCCTCCGTGCCGCCCGCGCCGGCGCAGCGTACCGCGGTGATCGAGGTGCGCAACCTGGTCAAGCGCTTTGGCAAGGCCGTGGTGCACGACCACGTCGACCTGGACGTGTGGCGCGGCGAGGCGCTGTCGATCGTGGGCGGCTCGGGCAGCGGCAAGACCGTGCTGCTGCGCCAGATCGTGGGGCTGGAGCGGCCGACCTCGGGCAGCATCAAGGTGTTCGGCGAAGCGCCGGCCAAGTTGCGCCCGGCGCAGCTGCAGGCGCTGCGCAACCGCTGGGGACTGCAGTTCCAGCGCGGCGCGCTGTTCTCGGCGCTGTCGGTGATCGACAATATCGCACTGCCGCTGCGCGAGTTGCGCGCGCTGCCGGACAACCTGATCTGCCGGGCGGCGCTGCTCAAGCTGCAACTGGTGGGCCTGTCGGCGCGCGATGCGGACAAGATGCCGTCGGACCTGTCCGGCGGCATGATCAAGCGCGTGGCGCTGGCACGCGCGCTGGCGCTGGAGCCGGAACTGCTGTTCCTCGACGAGCCTACCGCCGGCCTCGATCCGATGGCTTCGGACGACTACGTGGCTCTGATCCGGGAACTTCGGCGCGAGCTGGGCCTCACGGTAGTGATGATTACGCACGACCTCGACACGCTGGTGGCGCTGTCCGACCGCGTCGCGGTGCTGGCCGACCACAAGGTCGTCGCCGCCGCGTCGATCCCTGAAGTGGTAAAGGTGGACCACCCCTTCATCCGCGAATATTTCCTGGGCGAACGCGCCCAGCGCGCCTTGCAGGCGCTGCCGCAAGCGGGGCAACCCGCGGCGCCTCCCGGAGAAGCATGATGGAAAACAAGTCACACGCGTTCCTTGCCGGCGTGTTCACCATCGGCCTGGCAGTGCTGGTGCTGTTCGCGCTGTTCTGGTTCAGCAGCGACCACGCCGTGCGCGTGCCGTACGACCTGATCACGCGCTCCACCGTGAACGGGCTCGGGCCGCAGGCCGACGTCAAATACCGCGGGTTGGCGGTGGGCAAGGTGGAGTCGATCAAGTTCGACCCGCAGGTGCCGGGCCAGATCATCGTGCGCATCAGCGTCAACCAGGACACGCCGATCACGCGCACCACCTACGCCACGCTGGGCTTCCAGGGCGTCACCGGCATCGCCTACGTGCAGCTGGACGACACGGCCGCGCATGCGGGCGCCGATGCCTCGCCGCCGCTGCGCACTTCGCCCAAGGCGGTCGCGCGCATCGCCATGCGCCCGGGCTTCTTCGAAGAGCTGGAAAAGCGTGGCGATTCACTGCTGACGCAGACCGAGACGCTGATGGCCTCGCTCACCGACATGTTCCAGACCGCCAACCGCAATGAACTGATGGCCGCGATCCGCTCGGTGCGCAAGACCGCCGAGGACTACTCGAAGCTGTCGGACGCGCTGGCGCCGGCGGCCAACCGCCTGCCGCGCGTGGCCGAGAACCTCAACGCCACGCTGGAATCGACGCGGCGCCTGACGCAGGAGCTGGCCAGCCCCAACGGCACGGTGCTGCGTACGGTCGACAGTGTCGGGCACGACCTGCAGGGCGCGGCGGCGTCGGTGCAGACCGCGGCCGGCAACTTCAGCCAGGAGACGCTGCCGCAGCTCAACGGGCTTGCACGCGATGCGCGCCAGACCGCGCGCAGCTTCGAGCGTGCCGCCGGCCAGTTCAACGACAGCCCGACCAGCGTGCTGTTTGGCGCGCCGGCGCCGGTGCCGGGGCCGGGCGAGCCGGGCTTCAGCACGCCCTGATGTAACAGACGACATGACGACGACGAACCGACGACCATCGCCATGCCAGACAACGACAACCGCCAAGGCCTCGCCGTGATCCCTGCCACCGACAATTCACGCCGGACCATCCGCCCCCGCACCGCCGCCACACTGCTGGCGCTGGCCGGCGCCGCGCTGGTGCTGTCCGGCTGCGCGCTATCGCGCGGGACGCCGACCGTCACGTACGACCTGGGGCCGTCCGCCGCGCTTGCCGGCACGGCAGGCAATGCTGCCGGCGCAGCGCCCGCGCCGCTGCCCAGGCTGCGCGTATCGCAGACCGACGGCCCCGACTGGCTTGAAGGCAATGCACTCTACTACCGCCTGCTGTACGCGCAGGCGCAGCGGCTGCAACCCTATGCCACGCAGCGCTGGGTGATGTCGCCGACGCGCCTGTTCGACGAGCGCCTGCGCGAGTCGGTGGCGGCGCGCGGCGGGCTGGCCTGGGCCGGCGATACCAGCGTGCCGGGGCTCAAGGTCGACCTGCTGGCCTTCGAGCAGGTGTTCGACAGCACCACCACCAGCCAGGGCGTGGTGCGGCTGCGCGCCACCGTGTTCCACCGCGGCCAGCTCGGCCAGCAGACCTTCGAGGTGCGCCGGCCCGCGCCCAGCGCCGACGGCGCCGGCGGGGTCAAGGCGCTGGCCGAAGCCAGCGACGCCGCCATCGCCGCGCTGCTCGACTGGACCGCCACGCTGCCGCTAAAGTAAGACAGACAAGGAGATTTGCCATGGAGCCGGCTGCCCCGCCGCCCTCCGCACCGCCCCCGGCGCCGGCTGCGCAACCGGCGGCGCCACCGATGGCGCAACCGGCGGAAACTGCGACCGTGACCGAACCCTCCGGCCCGCAGTATTCGCCGCTGGCCCGCGTGGGGCTGATTTGCTTCACGCTGCTGGTGGTGTATGCCAGCCTCTACCCGTTCTCCGGCTGGGTCGACAACGGCATCTCGCCGTTCGCCTTCGTCACCGCGCCCAAGCCGCGCTATATCACCGACTTCGACCTGATGACCAATGTCATCGGCTATGTCCCCTTCGGGGCGCTGGTGGTGCTGTCGCTGCATCCGCGCATGTCGGGCGGGCGCGCGACGCTGGTGGCGCTGTGCGCCGGCGCGCTGCTGTCGGCCTGCATGGAGGCCTTCCAGACCTGGCTGCCGAACCGGATCTCGTCCAACATCGACCTGATCACCAATGCGCTGGGGGCGCTGCTGGGCGGCGCGGTGGTGGCGCCGTTTACGCACGCGCTGATCGACGATGGCCGGCTGACGCGGCTGCGCCATGCCTGGTTCGAGCCGCATGCCAGCTTTGCCATCATCCTGCTGATGCTGTGGCCGTTCGCGCAGATCTTCCCGCAGGAGCACCTGTTCGGCATGGGCGGCATCGTGCGCGAATGGCTGACCGATCCCGAATCCTGGCCGATGCAGGTGCTGCAGATGCTGTTCCCGCGGCTGGAGGCGTGGCAGGTCCACATCGGCCTGCGGCCCGAGGACATGCAGAGCCAGCAACTGCTGGAATCGCTGGTGACCGCCAGCAGCTGGATCGGCACCGGCCTGTTCGCCTCGATCGCCATGCGCCGCAACGCGCCGATGCTGCGCATCCTGGCCGGCCTGCTGGCTGCCGCGCTGCTGATCAAGGCCACCGCGGCCGAGTTGCAGTTCCCGGCCGACAGCGCCTTCAACTGGCTGTCCGAAGGCGGCCGCTTCGCGCTGCTGACCAGCTCGCTGGTGCTGGCGCTGCTGTTGTACCTGCCGCGCTGGTTGCGCGCGGTGCTGGCGATGGTAGCGCTGCTCGCGCTGGTGGTGCTGACCAACGTGCTGCCGTCGAATCCCTATGCATGGATTTCCGAGCAGGGCTGGCGCATGGGCCGCTTCATCCACTTCAACAGCCTGGCGCAATGGCTGGGGTGGCTATGGCCGTTCCTGGCGTTCTGCTATGTGATCTGGCGCTTCGAGCAGGTCAGCCTGCGCCGCCACGCCATGAAGAAGGCCGCGGCGCGCCGCGAATCGGCCGCGGCCGGCACGCAGGAACCGTGACTGCGTGATTGCGGGGGGCGCTGTCAGTTGTCAGTTGCCGGCGCGGATGGCAATGCCCTCGGCAGTGAGCCGTTCGCGGATGCGGCGCGCAAAGGCCAGCGCATGGGCACCGTCGCCGTGCAGGCACACGGTCTCCGCCTGGATCGGCACCCAGGTGCCGTCGATGGCGCGCACGCGCTTCTCGCGCACCATGGTCAGCGTCTGGTTCAGCGCGACTTCCTCGTCCTCGTGCAGGGCGCCGGGCGTGCCGCGCCTGACCAGCGTGCCGTCGGGGTTGTAGCCGCGGTCGGCAAACACCTCCTGCTTGACGCGCAGTCCGGCCTCCCTGGCGATGTCGATCATGTGGCTGCCGGCCAGGCCGAAGAACACCAGGTCGGCATCGAAATCCCGCACCGCGCGCACGATGGCGCGCGCCAGCACCGGGTCGCGCACGGCCTGGTTGTACAGCGCGCCGTGCGGCTTGACGTGGTGCAGCTCGCCGCCCTGCGCACGCACGATCGCCTCGAGGGCGCCGATCTGGTACAGCATGTCGGCATAGACGTGCTCGGGGTCGCGCTGCATCTCGGTGCGGCCAAAGTTCTCGCGGTCCGGATAGCTCGGGTGCGCGCCGATGGCGACCCCATGCTCCAGCGCCCACTTCACCGTTTGCACCATGGTGGCGGCGTCGCCCGCGTGCCAGCCGCACGCTATGTTGGCGGAACTGATCAGCGCCAGCAGCGCCTCGTCGTTGCCGCAGCCTTCGCCGAGGTCGGCGTTCAGGTCGATCTGCATTGCCGTTCTCCCGGGCGGTGCGGTGACGGGGCCGCGATACCGCCTTCTGTCGATGTGTACAAATACCGCGGACGGCTCAGGCCGCCGCGCGGGTCAGCGTGCGCCGGCGCGCGGCGATGGCCATGCCGTCGCCCTGCCATTGCAGCGCCTGTTCGATCTGGCGCAGGTAGCGGTCCAGCTCCGCCTGCGCGGCAGCGGCCTGTGCCAGCGTCACCGGCACGAAGCGCACGGCCGCGCCCAGCGGCACCTGCGCCAGCCGCCACAGGTCGGCGCCGATCACCACGCCGATCTTGGGATAGCCGCCGGTGGTCTGCGCATCGGCCATCAGCGCGATCGGCTGGCCGGCCGGCGGCACCTGCATCACGCCCGGCACCACGCCGTGCGACAGCAGGTCGGCGCTGCGCTCGGCGCGGCGCGCCAGCGCGGGGCCGTTCAGGCGCAGGCCCATGCGGTTGCTGTTGGGCGTGACAACCCAGTCGGACTGCCACAGCGCCTGCTGCGATTCCGCCTCGAAGTCTTCATACTCCGGGCCTGGCAACATGCGCACCGGCATGGCCTTGCCGCTGACGTCCGCGGGCAGCGCCCACGCCGGCGCCTGCACGCCGATCCAGTCGCCATCGGCCGCCAAACCCGCGCGTCCCACCGGCAAGCGGTCGCCCTCCTGCAGCGCGCGGCCATCCAGGCCACCAAAGGCGGCCTTCAGGTCGGTACTGCGCGAGCCCATCACCGGCTCCACGGCAATGCCGCCTGCCACGCACAGATAGGCATGTGTGCCGCCACGCGCCGGCGGCAGCACCAGGATCTCGCCGGCGTGCGCGTCGAAGGCATGCCAGGACCAGACCGGCGTGCCATCCAGCGTCGCGCCGCACTCCGCGCCAGCCAGCGCGACGCGCATGTCCGCATGGAAGCGGACCGCGGCGCGTCCCAGCGCGAACTCAATGGCGGCGCACCCGGGCGCATTGCCCAGCAGCCGGTTGCCGACCGCCACGGCCAGTGTATCCATCGCCCCGCAACTGCCCACGCCAATATGGCGGAAGCCGGTACGGCCCAGGTCCTGCACCGAGGCGAGCGCGCCAGGTCGGATGATTTCGATCACGCGATGATTTCCTCGGCGACAAAGCGCACGGTATCGCCGGGCGCCAGCAGGGACGGCGGATCGCGATCCGCGACGAAGAGTGCGATATCGGTGTGGCCGATCAGCTGCCAGCCGCCCGGCAGCACCGCCGGATAGATGCCGGTCTGCTCGCCGCCGATGCCGACCGAGCCGGCCGGCACCGCCAGCCGCGGCTCGCGCCGGCGCGGCGTGGCCAGCTCGGGCACCAGCCCGCCCAGATAGGCAAAGCCAGGCTGGAAACCCACGAAATAGACAACATACTCGCCGGCGGCATGGCGGCGCGCCACTTCACGCGGCGACAGCCCGGTGTGCGCGGCCACGTCGGCCAGGTCCGGCCCATGCCCACCGCCATAGCGCACCGGGATCTCGACCACCTTGCCGGTGGTGTTGCGCGCCTCGCCGGAGGCCCAGGCCTGCTTCAGGCCGCGCTCCAGCCCTTCGACATCGGCGCTGCCGTCGAAGATCACCGTCAGGTTGTTCATGCCCGGCACCACGTCGACCACGCCGCGCCACCCTTCGGCCCGCGCCGCCATCGCCCAGATGCGGCGCTGGACCTCGAGCGATGCGGGCGGCGCCACGCTGTAGAGCAGCGCTCGTTCGGCGAGGCGGTGGATGGTGCAGGGGCTCATGGGATTCCTGGTAGCGCACTTTTTACCAGTGTAGGCTGGCAGCCCGGGGAATGCGATGCGCAAAGCAAAACGGCCGGGATTAGTCCCGGCCGCTCTGACAAGTCATGAACCCGATGCTGCTCAGGCAAACCCCGCCTGATGCGCCTGCTGGTCAGCATGGTACGAGCTGCGCACCATCGCACCCACGGCAGCGTGGGTGAAGCCCATCTTGTAGGCCTCTTCCTCGAACATCTTGAAGGTGTCCGGGTGCACGTAGCGCAGCACCGGCAGGTGGTGGTTCGACGGCGCCAGGTACTGGCCGATGGTCAGCATGTCGATGTCGTGCGCGCGCATGTCGCGCATGACTTCCAGGATTTCCTCGTCGGTCTCGCCCAGGCCGACCATCAGGCCGGACTTGGTCGGAACGTTCGGATTGCGGCGCTTGAATTCCTGCAGCAGCTTGAGCGAGTGCGCGTAGTCCGCGCCCGGGCGGGCCTGCTTGTACAGGCGCGGCACGGTTTCCATGTTGTGGTTCATCACGTCAGGCGGGCAGGCCTGCAGGATGTCCAGCGCCTTGTCCAGGCGGCCGCGGAAGTCGGGCACCAGCACTTCGATGCGGGTGTCGGGCGACAGCTCGCGCGTCTGCGAGATGCAATCCACATAGTGCTGGGCACCGCCGTCGCGCAGGTCGTCGCGGTCGACGCTGGTAATCACCACGTAGTTCAGCTTGAGCTGGGAGATGGTGCGCGCCAGGTTGCCGGGCTCGTTCACGTCCAGCGGATCCGGGCGGCCGTGGCCGACGTCGCAGAAGGGGCAGCGGCGCGTGCACTTGTCGCCCATGATCATGAAGGTGGCCGTGCCCTTGCCGAAGCATTCGCCGATGTTCGGGCAGCTGGCTTCCTCGCACACCGTCACCAGGTTGTTGGCGCGCAGGATGTCCTTGATCTCATAGAAACGCGAATTGCCGGTGGCGGCCTTCACGCGGATCCAGTCCGGCTTCTTGAGCTTTTCGGCCGGCACGATCTTGATGGGGATGCGTGCGGTCTTGTCGGCCGACTTTTGCTTGCGGGTCGGGTCGTACGCCTCCGCGGGGGACTGCGGGGCTTCGCTGGAAGTGGCGATCAGGGCGTCGCTCATACATTTCTCCGCACGCGCTCAGCGTGCATTTCGCTTTTGACTAGGAGGCCAGGGCCGGGTCGGCATTCACGTCGGCGGCTTCAGCCGCCAGCACGCGGGATTCGTGCGCTGCCAGCACTTCGCACAATGCAGCCGCCAGGCGCTGTGCGATGTCGGTTTGTCGTGCCGCGGTCACGGGCATGGGGGCGCCATCGGCATCCGCCACCGGGCAGGTGGCGCCCGCGGTCGCCATGTCGACCGTTTCCAGTCCGGCATAGCCGCAGGGATTGATGCGCAGGAACGGCGACAGGTCCATCTGCACGTTGAGGCTGACGCCGTGGTAGCTGCAGCCGTTGCGGATCTTGAGGCCGAGCGCGGCAATCTTGGCGCCCTGGTGCGGCCCGTCGGACAGGTAGATGCCGGGGGCGCCGGGCTTGCGTTCGGCTGCGAGATTATACGCCGCGAGCGTGTCCAGCACTGCCTGCTCGATGGCGTGGACCAGCTCGCGCACCATCAGGTGCCGGCGGCGCAAATCGAGCAGCAGGTAAGCCACTACCTGGCCTGGACCGTGATAGGTGATCTGGCCGCCACGATCGATCTGCACTACCGGGATGTTGTCGTCAGGCGACAGCAGGTGTGCGGGATCGCCCGCCTGGCCCAGCGTGTAGACCGGCGGATGCTCGACCAGCCAGATCTGGTCGGGTGTCTCGGGGGAGCGTGCGGCGGTGAAGGCGCGCATCGCGTCGAAACACGGCTGATAGTCCTCGCGGCCGCGTTCGATGATCTGAATCGGATGCATGGCGAGAGTGTAACGAAAAGGGCCGGCTTGCGCCGGCCCTGCTCTGCTCCCGTCAGTCTTGCCGCACCGAGGACTTGCCGCTTGCGTCACGCGGCCAGGCCAGGCGCAGATGCGCGTGGCGCCGGTGTAACGCGGACGAATCCCCGCCCGCTTCCCGCGTCGGCTTCAGGATGCGGCCGCCTGGTCCTGGTTAGGCGTCCATTCCGTGCCTCGAACCAGCCGGCGCAGGCTGCGGTACACCAGGTGCGGCACATCCGCCAGCGCCAGCGCCGGACGGCGCGCCTCGGCGATCAGCGCCAGGCGTACCGGTTCCTGCGCGCGCGGGTCGATGCTGACCACCACCTCGTCGCCGGAGCGGAGCAACAGGCTGCCGCCACAACGCAGCCAGTAGTCTTCCGAATCGCCTTCGCGCGTCAGCCACACGTCCATGCCATTGGCTTTCTCGACATGCAGGCGCTGGGCGGCGTGCACCGACAGCGCGGTGACTTCGCCAGGATTCAGGGTGAACACGGTCGTTGTGAGCACGGTTTTCATCGAAGTTCTCCGTTCAGCCGGCCGGGGGCACTTGCGCCACGCTATCGCGATGCGGCAACGAATCCACTGAAATTGGCCCGGCAAGGGGACCAGGCCAGTTAAACCTTGTGGAATTCGCTGTTAAGTAAGTCGCTACAGCGGGGGCCGGTGATGGAATATTAGTGATTGCCCTGACACTATCAAAACGATATATTTTCTTTGTTCTTGTTAGTCAAACTCACATACACCCGACTTCACCGGAGGCAGCCATGGCCTGGAAAAGCGCCTGGGAAAAGGACCTGCCGCGCGGCTGGCACCGCGAGCTGCCGCGCCTGCCGGCACTGACCGCCCTGCGCGCGTTCGAGGCGGCGGCGCGCCACGAGAGTTTTTCGCGCGCGGCGACGGAGCTGTTCGTCACCCACGGCGCGGTCAGCCACCAGATCCGCGCGCTGGAAGACGAGCTGGGCCTGCCGCTGTTCGAGCGCCACGGCAAGCGCGTGGCGCTGACCCCCTCGGGCCGCATCTACGCCGAACGCGTACGCGACGCGCTGCTGCAGATCGCCGATGCCACGCGCGTGCTGCAGGCCGGCAACCGCGACAAGCGCCTGACCATCAGCACCATGCCCTCGTTCGCCGCGCGCTGGCTCACGCCGCGCATCGGCAGCTTTATCGAGCGTCATCCGGAGCTCGACGTCGAGCTGCTGTCGTCGAACACGCTGGTCAACTTTGCCCATGAGGAAGTCGATATCGCGCTGCGCATGGGCAGCGGCGACTATCCCGGCCTGTATGTGGAAAAGCTGCTCGACGACGTCTTCTTCCCGATGTGCAGCCCCAGCTTCAACGGCGGCCGGCTGCCACAGAAACCGGAGGAGATGGCCGGCCTGCCGCTGCTGCGCGGCGAGGGCGATCCGTGGAAACCGTGGTTCGAGGCCGCCGGGCTGGACTGGCCCGAGCCGCGCAAGGGCCTGCTGATGGAGGATTCGTCGCTGCTGCTGCAGGCCGCGTCGGAGGGCCAGGGGATCGCGCTGATCCGCTCGTCGCTGGCCTACAACGACCTGCTGGCGGGGCGCGTGGTGCGGCTGTTCGACGTCAGCATCCCGTGTCCGTGGCTGCTGTACTTCGTCTGTGCGCCGGGCTCGCTCAACCTGCCCAAGGTGCAGGCCTTCCGCAGCTGGCTGATGCCGGAGATCGAGCGCTTTCGCGAGGTGCTGGCGCAGTGGGAGTGAGCTAGTCCTCGGCTTCGTCCGCTTCGTCCGCTTCGTCCGCTTCGTCGGGCGGTGGCGCCGAACGCCGTCCCGCGCGCGGGTGCGCCTTGTCGTAGACGCGCGCCAGGTGCTGGAAATCCAGCGCGGTATAGATCTGCGTGGTCGAGATGCTGGCGTGCCCCAGCATCTCCTGCACCGCGCGCAGGTCGCCCGACGACTGCAGCACGTGCGTGGCAAACGAGTGCCGCAGCATATGCGGATGCACGTCGGCCGGCACGCCGGCGCCCAGCGCCTGCTGCTTGAGCCGCAGCTGCACCGTGCGCATCGACAGCCGGCGCCCGCGCGGTCCCAGGAACAGCGCGTGCGCGTCGTCGGGTGCCGCGCCGGGGCGCAGCAGCGTGTCGCGTACCGCGATCCAGGCGCGCAGCGCCTCCATGGCCTTGCTGCCGACCGGCACCGTGCGCCGGCGTGCGCCCTTGCCGGTCACCGTCACTTCGGCGCCAGCCAGGTCGAGCCAGCCGCTGGACCGGTAGCCGTCGGCGTCGGCATAGCGCAGGTCCAGCTGCACCAGTTCCGACAGCCGCAGCCCGCTGGAATAGAACAGTTCATACACCGCATGGTCGCGCAGGGCCTGGGCATCGGTGCCGGCGCTGTGGGCAACCAGCGCCACCGCATGCTCGACCGACAGCGCCTTGGGCAGTGCATGGCCGGAGCGCGGCGCGCGCACGCCTTCGACCGGATTGACCGTCACGCCATGGCCATGCCGCGCCGCCCACTGGTAGAAGCCGCGCCACGCCGACAGCGTGCGGGCGATGCTGGTGCCCACCAGCCCGCTGCCATGCAGCCTGGCGGCGAAGTTGCGGATATGGTGGGTCTGCAGCGCCAGCAATGCGACGCCGCTCGCGTAGCGCGTGGCATGCGCCTGCAGCACGCGCAGGTCGCGGCCATAGCTGGCGAGCGTATGGTCGGCGAGCTTGCGGCTGCCGCGCAGCCAGTCGAGATACTGTACGACCAGCGGATCGGCCGGCCGATCTGACGACGGCGACGGCGGCGGCGCGCCGTCATCCGCCAACGCGGGAGCGGGCTGGCGCGGCGGCCGGCGTGCGCTCACGGCATTGGCCTCAGTCGCGCAGGCGGTTCAGCGCGGCGCCGGCGACTTCGCCGATCTGCGCCAGGTAGGCGGTGCCCATGCCTTCATGGAAGCGGCGCGGATCGGGAGATCCCAGCACCAGCAGGCCGAACGCCGTGCCCTGCACGTCCGCGCCGGCATCGGCCGCGCGCACGGGCACGCGCAGCGCGACCATCGCCAGCGAAACGATGTCGTCGCGCTCCAGCAGCGCTGCCGCCTCGAAGCCGCTGTTGGCGCCGCAATACGGCGCGCGCAGGCCCTCGGCAAACAGGCGCATGTCTTCGCTGGCATCCTGCGCGACTTCCATGTGGGCGTATTGTTCGGCCACGTTCCACAGGCGCAGCGCGACCGCGGGCACGTCGAACGCCTGCTGCAGGCCGTCCTGCACGGCATACGGCAGCGCGTGCGAATCGGCCTCGGCCAGCAGCCGCAGCTGCCAGTCGTGCAGGCGCTGCTGGGTACGGTCGTTGTCGTGGCCATGGCGTACCAGGTCGGCCAGGCGCAGCTCCAGGCCCTTGTTCTTCTCGCGCAGGATTTCCATCTGGCGTTCCTGCAGCGACACGGCGCGATGGCTGTGCGGGCTGGTCAGCTGCACGGTGGCCAGCAGCTCGGCGTGCTCTTCGAAGAATTCGGGATGGCTCTGCAGGTAGGCGGCAACGTCTTGGGCGTTCATGGGGCTTGGACCGGTAGAGGAAAATTGGGTGGCAGTTTAGCAAAGGGGAGCCGCGCCCCCCTTTCCTGTGCCGCCCGCGCTACGTCTGTATCAACCGCTTCTGCCGCGAAATACTCAGCAGGAGCCCAACCCCCGCCCCCAGCGTCACCAGCGCCGTCCCGCCATAGCTAATCAGCGGCAGCGGCACGCCAACCACCGGCAGGATTCCGCTGACCATGCCCATGTTGACGAACGCATAGGTAAAGAAGATCAGCGTGATCGACCCGGCCAGCAGCCGCGAGAACAGCGTCGGCGCGTTGGCGGCGATGAACAGCCCGCGGAAGATCAGCAGCAGGTAGAGCACCAGCAGCAGCGCATTGCCGATCAGGCCGAACTCTTCGGAGTAGACCGCGAAGATAAAGTCGGTGTGCTTCTCGGGAATGAATTCGAGGTGGGTCTGCGTGCCCTTGAGGAAGCCCTTGCCCTCGACCCCGCCCGAGCCGATCGCGATGATCGACTGGATGGTGTGGAAGCCCTTGCCGAGCGGATCGCTGGTCGGATCGAGCAGCGTGCATACGCGGTGCTGCTGGTAGTCGTGCAGCACCGGCCAGTTCACGCCCGGCGCGCAAATGTCGTTCTGGAACGTGATCAGCAGCGTGATCGCCACCACCAGCAGCCCCAGCAGCGGCAGGATCAGCTTCCACGACAGCCCGGCGAAGTAGATCACATACAGGCCGGCGGCCATCACCAGCAGCGCGGTGCCAAGGTCAGGCTGCTTGGCGATCAGGCCAACCGGGATCAGCAGCAGCCCCAGCGCGACGATGAAGTCGAACCACCGGATCACGCCCTCGCGCTTCTGGAAGTACCACGCCAGCATCAGCGGCATCGAGATCTTCATGATCTCGGACGGCTGGATCACCATGCCGACATAGAGCCAGCGGCGCGCGCCCTTGCGGATCAGCCCGAACATGGCCACCGCGATCAGCAGCGCCACGCCGACCGTGTACATCGGCACCGCCACCCGCATCAGCGTCTGCGTGGGCAGGTAGGCAATCACGAGCATCACCACGTACGACAGCAGGATGTTGCGCAACTGGTCTTCGACGCGGCCCGGCATGTCGATGGCGGCCGAGTACAGCGCGACGACGCCGGTGGCAAACAGCAGGAAGACGATCAGCGAAAGCGGCTTGTCAAAACCGGTCAGCGCGGTCTTGATCAGGGACATGACGCGGCGGCGATCCATGCGCGTCTCCTTCAGCGGGTGGCGTCGGCACCGCTGGCCGCCTTGGCGGACACGGGCTTGACGCGAGGTTTGGGCGCGGGCGCCCTGGCGGGCTGCACGGCGGGGGCGGAGGCCGGCTGCGGCGCGGGCTTGCTGTGGCCGAGGGCCTGCAGCATGCGCTGGTCCAGCGTCTCGACGGCCGAGGCCGGCGCGATCGCCTCGGCGTTCAGCGCGGCGGCAATGGCCTCCGGCGTCACCGGCTGCGCGCCGGAAGCCGCGGCCACGGCGCTCGCGGGCGCGGCACCGGAGGACATCACCGTGGCACTGGCAATGCTGGCGGTCTGGCCGGTGGTGAACACGCTCGGCGTATCCACGGGCGGACGGCCGGCCACGCGCTCGCTGGCCGGGGGCGCCATCGCCTCCAGTTCGGCCGGCCACTTGCCGGTCAGGTAGTAGTCCATCAGCTTGCGCGCGATCGGCGCGGCCACCGCGGCGCCGAAGCCGGCGTTCTCGACGATCAGCGCGATCGCGATCTTCGGCTGGTCGGCCGGCGCGAACGCGGTGTACAGCGAGTGGTCGCGCTTGTGCTCGGCCAGCGCGTGGTGGTTGTACTTCTCGCCCTTGGACAGGCTGTAGGTCTGCGCCGTGCCGGTCTTGCCGGCCGACTCATAGGCCGCGCCGGCGAACACGCGCGCCGCGGTGCCGGCATGCGTCACCGCCACCATGGCGCGCTTGATCACGTCGATGTCGGCCTGCTTGAACGGGATCGTGTAGCTTTCCTTGGGCACCGTCAGCGTGCGCTTGCGCGTGACCGCGTCCTCGACCGCCTTGACCAGGTGAGGCTTCATCACCTTGCCGTTGTTGACGATCACCGAGGTCGCCTGCGCCAGCTGCAGGATGGTGAAGCTGTTGTAGCCCTGGCCGATGCCCAGCGAGATGGTCTCGCCGTCATACCACTTCTGCTGCTCGGGCTTGCGGTAGGCGCGGCGCTTCCACTCGGTCGACGGCAGGATGCCGCGGCTTTCGCCCTCGATGTCGATGCCCGTGATCTGGCCGAAGCCCAGCGGCTTCATGAAGTCATGGATGCCGTTGACGCCCATGTCGCGCGCCAGCGCGTAGTAGTACGTGTCGCACGAATGCACGATCGAGCTGTGCATGTCGACCCAGCCGTGCCCGCCCGGCTTGTCATCGCGGAAGGTGTGGTTGCCCAGCGTGAAGAAGCCCGGGTCCGACATGCCCCACGCCGCGGTGCGCTTGCCGGTGCTCAGCGCCGCCAGCGCCATGAACGGCTTGTAGGTCGAGCCCGGCGGATACGTGCCACGCAGCGGGCGGTTCAGCAGCGGCTTGTCGGGCGAGCCGTTGAGCTCGTTCCAGGTATTGGTATCGATGCCCTCGACGAACAGGTTGGGATCGAAGGTCGGCTTGGAAACGAACGCCAGGATGTCGCCGGTGGTCGGTTCGATCGCCACCAGCGCGCCGCGGCGGTCGCCGTAGAGCGCCTCGGCCAGCTGCTGCAGGCGGATGTCGAGCGACAGGATCAGGTTATTGCCCGGCGTGGCGGGCGAGGTCGACAGCGTGCGGATCGGGCGCCCGCCGGCGCTGACTTCCACTTCCTCGAAGCCGGTCAGGCCGTGCAGCTCGGTCTCGTAGCTCTGCTCCAGGCCGATCTTGCCGATGTAGTTGCTGCCCTTGTAGTTGTCGGCGTCCTTGCGCGGATCGTACTTGGCGCTGTCGGCATCGTTGGCCTCGTCCATGGCCTCGATGCGCTCCTGGTCGCGCTGCGAGATGCGGCCCAGGTAGCCGATCACGTGCGAGGCCGACTCGCCCAGCGGGTACTGGCGGAACAGCCGTGCGCGCACGTCCACGCCGGGGAAGCGGAAGCGCTGCGCGGAGAAGCGCGCCACTTCGGCATCGGTCAGCTGGCTGCGGATCGGCAGGCTTTCAAAGCTGCGCGACTCTTCCATCAGCCGCTTGAAGCGGCGCCGGTCGCGCGGCTGGATCTCCACCAGCGTCGACAGGCTTTCGATGGTGTTTTCCAGCGTATCGGTCAGCTTGGACGGCGTGATCTCCAGCGTGTACGCCGAATAGTTGCGCGCCAGCACGATCCCGTTGCGGTCCATGATGATGCCGCGGTTGGGCTCGATCGGCGCCACCGAGATGCGGTTGTCCTCGGCCTTGGCCGAGTACTGGTCATGCTTGTACCACTGCAGCCACAAAAAGCGCGCGAACAGCAGGCCAAAGCAGATCACCGTGAACAGGGCCGCGGCCGCCACGCGGATGCGGAAGCGGCCGATTTCCAGTTCGACGTTGCGGATTTCGGTCATAGTACTGCGCGGGGCCTGTTAGGGACGGGTGGCGTCAAATCTGGCGTCAGATCGGACGCGTCTCGTCGACATCGCTCGAACGGCGCTGCGGCGCCAGCAGCAGGCTGGTCGCCAGCGGCCACAGCAGCGCCTCGATCGCCGGCGCCAGCAGCAGCGGCCAGCCGGGCAGCGGCGCGCCCATCGCCAGGCGGATCAGCACCGGCACCGCGTGCGCGATGAACAGCAGCGGCAGCACGTGCAGCGCCTGGGTGTAGACCGTGAACCACAGCACGCGGCGGTGGATGGTGATGGCAAAGTAGGCCAGCAGCGTATAGGCCAGCGCATGCTCGCCCAGCAGGCGCGCATCATGCACGTCCATCAGCAGGCCGAGCGCAAAGGCCACGCCCATGCCCACCTTGCGCGGCTGGTGGATGTTCCAGAACACCAGCACCAGCGCCACCATGTCGGGGATCCACAGCGTGTCGCCCCACGGCATCAGGTTGAACAGGAACGCCAGCACGAAGCTGAGCGCGATAAAGGCGGGATTGACCGGCCGCAGCAGGTATTGGGGGTTGGTCACCGTTGGCCCTCCCTGGCGTCCCTGGCGTCCCTGGCCTCTCTGGCGGAAGGCGCCTTGGCCGCCGCGGCGCTGGCCGCTGCCGCGCGTGCGGCGGCGGACTTGGCGCCCTTGACCGGCGCCTCGGGCTTGGACTCGACGGTCTCGCGCGGCGGGATCGCGGAGTCGTAGCGCACCACCAGCAGCTGCCGGTGCGCGCGCACGCCTGCCACCGGCTCGCAGTAGATGCGCGAGAACGCGGTGTCGGCCTTGCGCTCGATATGGACGATCTTCGCCACCGGCAGCCCCGGCGGATAGATGCCGTCCAGCCCCGACGTCACCAGCAGGTCGCCCTGCTGCAGGTCGGCGGCGGCGGCCATGAAGCGCAGGTCCAGCTGGCCCGCGCGCGCGCCGCCGAAGGCGACGCTGCGCAGGCCGTTGCGCACCACCTGCACGGGGATCGCCTGGTCCTTGTCGGTCAGCAGCGTCACTTCGGACTGGAACGGCGACACGCGCGTGACCTGGCCCACCACGCCGCGCTCGTCGATCACCGGGTAGCCGGCGCGCAGGCCCTGCTGGCTGCCCTTGTCGATCACGATGCGCTGGCTGTAGGGGTCGCGCGCGTCATAGAGGATCTCAGCCGCCGTCACCGGCGTGGCCGATTGCTGGGCCAGGCCCAGCAGCTTGCGCAGCTGGTTGTTCTCGGCCTCAAGCTGCGCCTGGCGCACCGAGGCCTCGGCCTGCTGCACGGCGATCTGGCGCAGTTCGCGGTTCTCGGAGGCGAGGATCGCCGAAGACTGCGCGTAGTCGAACACCGTGCGCAGCGCGTCGCGTGGCACCAGCACCAGGCGTTCGACCGGCATCAGCACGGTGGCGGCCACCTGCCGGCCAACGCTGAGCGCGTTGAAACGGGCGTCGATCACCAGCAGCGCCAGCGCGATGCCCACGTAGAGCACCAGCCTGGCGACAGCGGAGGAGCCTTGCTTGAAGAGCGGCGGAGGAGAGTAATCCATTTACCCGAACGCAGGCCGGTGCACGCATGCGAATGCCGCAAACACCGCGCCGCCCGCGGTGCCGCGCCCGGGGTGGGCACGGCGCCGCAGGGCGGCGGGCGTTGCCGGGGCGATCCCCCGGCGGATGCGGCGCCGCGACACCGCCCTGATCCAACGATCCGGCAGGCCGCGCATCGCCACGTGCAGTTCCTGGTGCTTACTCGTAGGAGAAGATGCTGCCCAGCTTGTCCATGCGTTCCAGCGCCATGCCGGAGCCGCGCACCACGCAGGTCAGCGGGTCTTCGGCGACCAGCACCGGCAGGCCGGTTTCCTCGGCCAGCAGGCGATCCAGGTCGCGCAGCAGCGCGCCGCCGCCGGTCAGCATCATGCCGCGCTCGGCGATGTCGGCGCCCAGTTCCGGCGGGGTCTGTTCCAGCGCGATCTTCACCGCCGACACGATCTGGTTCAGCGGGTCGGTCAGGGCTTCCAGGATTTCATTGGACGAAACGGTAAAGGCGCGCGGGATGCCCTCGGAAAGGTTGCGGCCCTTGACTTCCATCTCGCGGACTTCGGAGCCCGGGAAGGCCGAGCCGATTTCCTTCTTGATCGCTTCGGCGGTCTGCTCGCCGATCAGCATGCCGTAGTTGCGGCGGATGTAGTTGACGATGGCCTCGTCGAACTTGTCGCCGCCGACGCGCACCGAACCCTTGTAGACCATGCCGCCCAGCGAGATGATGCCCACCTCGGTGGTGCCGCCGCCAATGTCCACCACCATCGAGCCCGACGGCTCCGACACCGGCAGGCCGGCGCCGATCGCGGCCGACATCGGCTCCTCGATCAGGTACACCTGGCTGGCGCCGGCGCCCAGGGCGGATTCACGGATGGCGCGGCGCTCGACCTGGGTCGAGCCGCACGGCACGCAGATGATGATGCGCGGGCTCGGGCGCAGCAGCTTGCTGTCGTGCACCATCTTGATGAATTGCTTGAGCATCTGCTCGGTGACGGTGAAGTCGGCGATCACGCCATCCTTCATCGGGCGGATCGCCTCGATGTTGCCCGGCACCTTGCCCAGCATCTGCTTGGCTTCCTTGCCCACCGCCGTGATCGTCTTCTTGGCGTTGGGGCCGCCTTCCTGGCGGATCGCGACGACCGAGGGCTCGTCCAGCACGATGCCCTTGTCGCGCATGTAGATCAGCGTGTTGGCGGTGCCGAGGTCGATCGCCAGGTCGTTGGAGAAGTAGCTGCGGAGAAATCCGAACATCAGGAGTCCTGTCTGTGATGGTGTTCGCGGGTAGGCGAAGCGGCCGGCGCCGCGGGCGGCCCGGCCACGAATTGCTTGGGTGTTGAATACGGAATGGTTCTCGGCTTCCCGGCCCGCCCACGCTCCGGCGCGGTGGGCCCGGGCCGGGTGCTGGATTGGAGTCGGGTTCGGCACCGCCGCCGTCATGCCGCGCAGGCCGGCCCTACGGGAACCTTTGATTAGACCTCGCGAGAAAGTTCGCGACGATGCGCACGAAAATGTGCAGGCACCGGCGCGTCATGACCCGTTGCATTCGGGCGTGTCGTGGCCGGTGGCAAAGGCCTAATCAGAGGACCCAGGTTCGCCCTTCGGGCACCTTCGGCCGCCAGGCACGGCGGGCCAGCCGGGGACCGGCTTGCGGCAAAGTGACGAAGGCGTTGCCAAAGGTCGGGAGCACGCAATGATACCTTATAATTCCTGCTGCTTCGGGCGTTTACGGCCTGAAAAACCCTGTAATTCCGATGGCTCCGTTGCGCCGTTGCAGCGTCCCGGAGCCGCCCTGTCCGACCGCGCGACGCCACCGCCGCACGGCCGGCCGCCGGCCGCTGCCGGCACCTTCCGCATCCGAGCATCCGAACCACCACGCCATGGCCCTCGACCTATCCGACGTCAAGCGCATCGCCCACCTGGCCCGCATCGAAACCAGCGATGACGAGGCCGAACAGACGCTTGCGCAGCTGAACAACTTTTTCTCGCTGGTCGAGCAGATGCAGGCGGTCGACACCACCGGCATCGAGCCGCTGGCGCACCCGCTGTCGGCCGTACGCGACATGGTGCAGCGCCTGCGTGACGATGCAGTCACCGAGAGCGACCGCCGCGACGACTACCAGCGCCCCGCCCCGGCCACCGAGAACGGGCTGTACCTGGTGCCCAAGGTCATCGAGTGACCTGCGCCGGCCGCGCGCTGCCAATCCTTGTCGAAGCTTGCAGGATCTTGCCGCCCGGCCGACCCAGCCAGTACGCCACCCCGAATGCCAACCCGACTGTCATGCCCTTTTCCGCTGATTCCGTGACCTCCCTGCGCCAGCTCGCCGACGCCCTGGCCGCGCGCACCGTCTCCGCCGAGGAACTCGCGCGCGAGTACCTGTCCCGCATCGAGCAGGCCGCCGCGCTCAACGCCTTTATCCACGTCGACCCCGAGCGCACCCTGGCGCAGGCGCGCGCCGCCGACGAGCGCCGCGCGCGCGGCGAGGCCGCGCCGCTGACCGGCGTGCCGGTCGCGCACAAGGACGTGTTCGTCACCCGCGGCTGGCGCGCCACCGCCGGCTCGAAGATGCTGGGCAACTATGAAAGCCCGTTCGACGCCACCGTGGTCGAGCGCATGGCCGCCGCCGGCATGGTCACGCTGGGCAAGACCAACATGGACGAATTCGCGATGGGCTCGTCCAACGAGAACTCGCATTTCGGCCCGGTGCGCAACCCGTGGGACACCAGCCGCGTGCCCGGCGGCTCGTCGGGCGGCTCGGCCGCGGCCGTCGCCGCCGGCCTGGCGCCCGCCGCCACCGGCACCGACACCGGCGGCTCGATCCGCCAGCCGGCGTCGTTCTCGGGCATCACCGGCATCAAGCCGACCTACGGCCGCGTGTCGCGCTACGGCATGATCGCCTTCGCCTCGTCGCTGGACCAGGGCGGCCCGATGGCGCACTCCGCCGAGGATTGCGCGCTGCTGCTCAACGCCATGGCCGGCTTCGACCCCAAGGACTCGACCAGCATCCCGCCGGAGCAAGGCGGCGTGGACGAGGACTACACGCGCCTGCTGGGCCAGCCGCGCGCCGGCGCCAGCGCCGAGCGCCCGCTGGCGGGCCTGCGCATCGGCCTGCCGAAGGAATACTTCGGCAAGGGCCTGTCGGCCGACGTCGAACAGGCCGTGCGCGCCGCGCTGGCCGAGTATGAAAAGCTGGGCGCCACGCTGGTGGAGGTGTCGCTGCCCAAGACCGAGCTGTCGATCCCGGTGTACTACGTGATCGCGCCGGCGGAGGCTTCGTCGAACCTGTCGCGCTTCGACGGCGTGCGCTATGGCCACCGCGCCGCCGAGTACCGCGACTTGCTCGACATGTACAAGAAGAGCCGCGCCGAAGGCTTCGGCCCGGAGGTCAAGCGCCGCATCCTGGTGGGCACCTATGTGCTCTCGCACGGCTACTACGACGCCTACTACCTGCAGGCGCAGAAGATCCGCCGCATCATCGCCGACGACTTCCAGCGCGCCTTCGCCCAGTGCGACGTGATCATGGGCCCGGTGGCGCCGACGGTGGCGTGGAAGCTGGGCGAGAAGACCTCGGACCCGGTGCAGATGTACCTGGCCGATATCTTCACGCTCTCGACCAGCCTGGCCGGCCTGCCCGGCATGAGCGTGCCGTGCGGCTTCGGCGATGGCAACATGCCCGTGGGCCTGCAGCTGATCGGCAACTACTTCGACGAGGCGCGCCTGCTGCAGGCCGCGCACGCGTTCCAGCAGGCGACCGACTGGCACCTGCGCCGCCCCGCCAAGGCCTGACCATGAACCCGACCTTCCTCCGGCTGCTCGCCGCCCTGGTATTCGCCACGCTGGTGGCGGGCTGTATCCAGCTGCCGATCATCGGCAAGCCCACGCCCATCGCCAGCCGCGACATCGACCTGGCCGGCGACTGCCGCCGCACCGAGGAAGACGGCTTCCGCGAGGACGCCCAGCTGCGCGTTTCCGACAACACCGTGCAGCAGCTATCGTGGAAGCTGTGGGTGGGCCGGCGCGGCTCGTGCACCTTCAACCTGGCCGACTTCCGCCAGGTCCAGAGAAAGCCGCATATCGAGCTGCGCGCCAACGACGGCAGCGGCTGCAAGCTGATGGTCTGGCAGGACCCGCGCCGCGTCACGCTGGCGCATGCCAACTGCCAGCAGCGCTGCACGCCCGGCATCTATGAACAGGCCTGGCCCGTGATGTTCGAGCCCGGCAGCGGCGGCTGCGCCGCCACGCGCTGATAACCGCAGATACCGCAACCGACATGCCGCGCATGCCCGCCTTCCGGCCCCACCCTGCCAGCGCCAGCCGCGCCGCGCGCCGCGCTGCGGCGGTGATGGCGCTCGGCCTGGTTGCGTGGTCGGGCGGCGCCGCGGCGCATGCACCCGACCTGCCGCCGCCGGCGCTGGTACAGCCGCCGCTGCTGTCGCCGGCCGGCGCGCTGGCGCCGGGCACGGTGACGCGCCAGGGAGCCGGGCCGGCGACGGCAGCCACCAGCGCGGCGCCGGTGCCCGCGCAGCGCGTGCTGCTGCGCGGCGATGCCGCCACGCCGGCGCTGACCGCCTACTGGTTCGTGCCGCGCGAAGGCGCCACGCCGCGCGCATTGCCGGTAGTGGTGGCGCTGCATGGCTGCGGCGGCCTGCTGTCCCCGCGTGACCCCATGGCCACCAGCGACGGCGCCGACGCCTCGGCGCTGCTGCAGCAACGCTACCGCGAATACGCCCAGTGGCTGACCGCGCGCGGCTACGCCGTGCTGATGCCCGACAGCTTCAGCGCCCGCGGCAAACCGCACGGCATCTGCACCGAGCCGATCGACAACCGCGGCATCGACGACCGCACGCGCCGCGCCGATGCGCTGGCCGCATTGCGCTGGCTGGGCAGCCAGCCGGGCGTCGACCCCGCGCGCATCGTGCTGCTGGGCTGGTCCAACGGCGCGCAGGCGGTGCTGGCCACCGTCGACGCCAGCCGCCCGTGGCCGGCCGGCACGCCGCAGGTGGAACGCGCCGTCGCGTTCTATCCCGGCTGCAAGCGCGCGGTGCGCCAGCACGATTACCGGCTGCGCACCCCCATGCTGCTGATGATCGGCGGCGCCGACGACTGGACGCCCGCGACGCGCTGCGCCATGCTGCAGTCCGCCGTGCTGGCGCGCCAGCCCAACGCGCGCTTCCGGCTCGAGATCTACCCCGGCGCCCATCACGGCTTTGACGGCACCAGCGAGCTGCACGTCCGCCACGACGTGCCCGCTGCCGGCAACGGCGGCGGCGTGCGCAAGGCGCGCGCGGTGACCGTCGGCGGCGACGCGGTGGCGCGCGCCGCGGCGCTCGCGCAACTCGATTCCTGGCTCGCCAGCCCCGACCCCTGAGGCGCACCGAGGGCCCGCAGCCAGACAGACCCAACCCGGGGCGGCCCGCCGCCCCGCCGTAACAGACAGAACGAAAGAACCGAACAGGAATACCGCCATGCAATGGGAAGTGGTGATCGGCCTCGAAACGCACGCGCAGCTTTCGACGGCCTCCAAGATTTTTTCTGGCACGTCCACCGCCTTCGGGGCCGAGGCCAACACGCAGGCCTCGCCGGTGGACCTGGCGCTGCCCGGCGTGCTGCCGGTGCTCAACAAGGGCGCGGTCGAGCGCGCGATCCAGTTCGGCCTGGCGATCGGCGCTACCATCGCGCCGCGCAGCATCTTCGCGCGCAAGAATTACTTCTACCCCGACCTGCCCAAGGGCTACCAGATCAGCCAGTATGAGATCCCGGTGGTCCAGGGCGGCACCATCACCATCCAGGTCGAAGGCAAGAAGGGCGAGTTCTACGAGAAAACCGTCAACCTGACGCGCGCGCACCTGGAAGAAGACGCGGGCAAGTCGCTGCACGAGGACTTCGCCGGCATGACCGGCATCGACCTGAACCGCGCAGGCACGCCGCTGCTCGAGATCGTCACCGAGCCCGACATGCGCAGCGCCGCCGAAGCGGTGGCCTACGCCAAGGCACTGCACTCGCTGGTGGTGTGGCTGGGCATCTGCGACGGCAATATGCAGGAGGGCAGCTTCCGTTGCGACGCCAACGTGTCGGTGCGCCCGGTCGGCCAGAAGGAATTCGGCACGCGCCGCGAGATCAAGAACCTGAACTCGTTCCGCTTCCTGCAGCAGGCCATCGAATACGAAGTGCAGTGGCAGATCGCAGAAATCGAGGACGGCCGCAAGATCCAGCAGGCCACCGTGCTGTTCGATCCGGACACCGGCGAGACCCGCGCGATGCGCACCAAGGAAGACGCGCACGACTACCGCTACTTCCCTGACCCGGACCTGATGCCGCTGGAGATCGAACCGGCCTGGATCGAGCGCGTGCGCAATGCGCTGCCGGAGCTGCCGGCCGCGATGCAGGCGCGCTTTGTGTCGCAATACGGCTTGTCGGCGTATGACGCGACCACGCTGACCGCGACCAAGGCATTTGCCGCCTACTACGAGGCCGTGGTCGCCGATGCCGGCGCCGCCAACGCCAAGCCCGCCGCCAACTGGCTGATGGGCGACGTGGCCTCGCAACTGAACCGCGAAGGCATCGCCATCGACGACGCACCGGTCAAGCCGGCGCAGCTGGCCAGGCTGCTGGCGCGCATCGCCGACGGCACGGTCTCGAACAACACCGCCAAGAAGGACGTGTTCCCGGCCATGTGGGCTGGCGAGCACGACGGCGATGCCGACGCCATCATCGCCGCCAAGGGCCTGAAGCAGATGTCGGACAGCGGCGAGCTGGAGAAGATCATCGACGACGTGCTGGCGGCCAACGCCAAGTCGGTCGAGGAATTCCGCTCGGGCAAGGAAAAGGCGTTCAATGCGCTGGTCGGCCAGGCGATGAAGGCGACCAAGGGCAAGGCCAATCCGGCGCAGGTGAACGAGCTGCTGAGGAAGAAGCTGGGCTGATCCAGGCCTGCCAGCTGTTTGCTACCTCTCCCGCGATGCGGGAGAGGACTACATCCCCGCCCTCCCCTTCACCGTCTCCTCCAGCAGCGACCTCAGCTTCGCCAGCGCACCCGGATCCCCGCGTGCCGCCGAGCGCGCATACCAGATCTTCGCCTGCTCGATATCGCGGTCGACCACGCCAGGCTCGCCGTGCTCATAGAAGCTGCCGACGATGTACTGCGCCCCGCCATCTCCCGCACTCGCCGCGCGCCGGTACCACGCAAACGCCTGCGCATAGTCGCGCGGCACGCCGCGACCGGTGAAGTAGTTCGTTGCCAGCTCCATCTGCGCCTGCACGTGCCCGCCTTGCGCCGCGCGCTCATACCAGCGGTTCGCCTCTTCGAGCGATTTCGGCACCAGCTGGCCGCGCTCGTACAGATCGCCCCAGGTGTATTGCGCATGCGTCATGCCGTTGTCGGCCGCCCTGCGCAGCCACACCAGGGCCTCTTGCGGCCGCGCAGCGGTGCCCTCGCCACGCAGCAGCATCATCGCGTAGTTGAATTGCGCCAGGCGGTTGCCCTGGCGCGCGGCGCTGGAGAAGCCCTGCAAGGCCTCGTCGAAGCGGCCCGACTCATAGGCAGCAACGGCGTCGCGGGTCTGCGTCTGTGCGGGGGCGGGCGGCTGGGGTGCGGCGGCGGCGGGCGGCAGGCACAGCCATGCACAGCAGAGGATGCCGGCCAGCACGGCGGCATGCGGGGAACGGGCTTTCGACATGGCGGACTCCGGGCGCGGCGCCTTCTTTGCTCCAGTGTAGGAGTCAGCGGGGGCACCCGGTAGGCGGGCCAGTTTATCGATGCGAATAATCAATCATATGAAAAATAATGATCCGTCATTCTTAGCATCAATAAATTAGCGATCGGATCATATCCATCCCGCGCGGTGGAGCCGCCGCCATAGCAGTCCGCACGCCACCGCCGTCACGCCGATCACTGCCGGGTAGGCGTAGTGGAGAGTCAGCTCCGGCATGAAATCGAAGTTCATCCCGTACAGGCTGAACACCACCGTCGGGAGCGCCAGGATCGCGCCCCAGCCGGCAAGCCGCTTGACCACCTCGTTCTGGCCCACCGTCACCAGTGCCAGGTTGACCTGCACCGCGGTGGTCAGCATTTCGCGGATCACGTCCAGCGTGCGCACCAGCCGGCTGGCGTGGTCCTCGATGTCCCGGAAGTAGGCGCGCAGTTCCTTCGGCACCAGCTCCTCGTGCAGGCGGATCAGCTGGCTGCACATGTCTTCCACCGGGCTGACCGCATTGCGCAGGCGCAGCACCTGGCGCTTGACCCGGTACAGATTCTCGATCGCCCCGCGGTCGAACTCGTCGCGGAAGATGCCCTGCTCCAGGTCCTCCAGCGTGTCTTCCAGCCGCGTGACGATCGGCAGGTAGTGATCGACCACGAAGTCCATCAGCGCGTACAGCACGTAGCCGGGTCCGTTCGCCAGGCCTTGCGGGTCGCTTTCGCAGCGCTCGCGCACCGGAGTGTAGGCGCTGCTCGCACCATGGCGCACCGAGACCACGTAGTTGGGACCGACGAACAAATGCGTCTCGCCGACCACCACTTCGTCCTCGGCCAGCTGCGCCGTGTTGAGCACGACGAACACCGAATCGCCATAGGCCTCCAGCTTGGGCCGCTGGTGCGCATCGAGCGCATCTTCCACCGCCAGGTCGTGCAGGCCGAAGGCGAGCTGCACCTTGCGCAGCAGCGTCAGGTCTGGCTCATGCAGCCCGAGCCAGACAAAAGTGCCGGGCACGCCCAGCACCGTGGGGATCTCTTCCATGCCGACCGTGCCGAGCCGCTGGCCCTGCCGGTAGGCCACGCAATTGACGATGGCGCCCATGGGAACTCCGCTGTCCAATGGCGCAATCGTAACAAGGCTTTGCAAATTGCTACGGCGGCGAGAGCCGGCCCTGCGTGTCGCCGGTCACTCGGCGCCGGCGGTGCGAGCCGCGTGCTGCACAACGCGCGGGCAGATGGAACGCACAGGGCACCTATTGCGGCTCGATCTCACGGATCGCGCCAATTGTTACAGTTCGCGTGTAAGACAACGTTAGAATGTGGCATTTCCACGGTCACCCGGCTATGTCCCAGAAGAAATCGCCACGCTTCGAGCTGCGCAGTGGCAACGTCGATGCCCTCCTTCTCGCCCTCCAGACCGCCGACATGGCTGCGCTGCGGGATGACCTCCTCTCCCGGTTCGAAGCCACTCCCGATTTCTTCTCCAATGACGTGATCGCGCTGGACCTGCGCGCGCTCGAGGACGATAGCGAAGTCGCGCTCGGCACGGTGATCGAGACCCTGGCCACGCTCAAGGCACGCGCCATCGGCGTGGTGGCCCGCGCCGGCCAGCGCGAATGGGCCGAGCGCTTCGGTCTGCCGCTGCTCGACAGCCAGAGCCGCCGCGGCAGCGGTGCCGGCGCCGATCGTGCCGCCGAGGCCAAGGCCGCCGCCGAGGCGGAACAGGCCGCTGCTCAGGCCGCCGCGCAAGCCGCGGCCGAGCAGGCCGCGCGCGAAGACGCCGTCCGCGCCGCCGCGCAGGCCACCACCGACGCCGCGGTCGCCGCCGCGGTGCGCCAGCACCAGACCCTGCTGATCGACAAGCCGCTGCGCTCGGGCCAGCAGGTCTACGCGCACGGCGACGTGGTGATCCTCGACGTGGTCAGCTATGGCGCCGAGGTCATTGCCGAAGGCAACATCCATATCTATGCCCCGCTGCGCGGCCGCGCGCTGGCGGGCGTCAAGGGCAACACCGCTGCGCGCATCTTCAGCACGTGCATGGAGCCCGAACTCATTTCCATTGCCGGCATCTACCGTACCGCGGAGCAGACGCTCCCGGCCGACGTGCTCGGCAAGACGGCCCAGGTACGCCTGGCCGAAGAAAAACTGATCCTCGAGGCGCTGCGGCTCAAGTAACCGCACCGGCATCGGGGACCCCAATCAAGCAGCGCAAGCTTCAACCTAATTACTGGACCAAAGAGCCATGGCAAAAATCATCGTTGTGACCTCCGGCAAGGGAGGCGTCGGCAAGACCACCACCAGCGCCAGCTTTGCCGCCGGCCTGGCCCTGCGTGGCCACAAGACTGCCGTGATCGACTTCGACGTCGGCCTGCGCAACCTCGACCTGATCATGGGTTGCGAGCGCCGCGTGGTGTACGACCTGATCAACGTGGTGCAGGGCGAAGCCAACCTGCGCCAGGCGCTGATCAAGGACAAGAAGTGCGAAAACCTGTTCATCCTGCCGGCCTCGCAGACGCGCGACAAGGACGCGCTGACCAAGGAAGGCGTGGAGAAGGTCATCAACGGCCTGATCGAGATGGACTTCGAGTACATCGTGTGCGATTCGCCCGCGGGCATCGAGTCGGGCGCGCTGATGGCGATGTACTTTGCCGATGAGGCACTGATCGTCACCAACCCCGAAGTGTCCTCGGTGCGCGATTCGGACCGCATCCTCGGCATCCTGTCGTCCAAGACCAAGCGCGCCAGCGAAGGCGGCGATCCGATCAAGGAACACCTGCTGATCACCCGCTACAACCCCAAGCGCGTGCACGGCGGCGAGATGCTGTCGCTGACCGACATCCAGGAAATCCTGCGCATCAAGCTGATCGGCGTGGTGCCGGAATCGGAAGCCGTCCTGCACGCATCGAACCAGGGCACGCCCGCCATCCACCTGGAAGGCAGCGACGTAGCCGACGCCTATGGCGACGTGGTGGACCGCTTCCTCGGCAAGGACAAGCCGATGCGCTTCACCGACTACCAGAAGCCGGGGCTGTTCTCCCGCATCTTCGGCAACAAATAAACGGTCCGGAGGCTCATCCCAATGTCGATCCTTTCCTTCCTGCTGGGGGAGAAGAAAAAGTCCGCGTCGGTCGCCAAGGAGCGGCTGCAGATCATTCTCGCCCACGAGCGCACCGGCCATTCCGCCCCCGCCGACTACCTGCCCGCGTTGCAGCGCGAGCTGGTGGCGGTGATTTCCAAGTACGTCAAGATCAGCGACCAGGACCTGCGCGTCAGCCTCGAGCGCCAGGACAACCTCGAGGTGCTCGAAGTCAAGATCGAGATCCCGCAAGGCTGATCCCGGTCGCCATAGCCCGGTCCCCATCCGTCCCGCTACAGGCCAGGGCGCAGTGTCTGCGTCCTGGCCTGTAGTCTTTTGCGCTCCGCCATCAGTTCACCAGCCCAGTGCCCAAGCGGCCTGGGGCATTGCGCGTCGCACCAAAACTGGAATTTGTAGCGGCGAGACAACGAATTCGCACCAAAATCCTGCTTGAAAGCCGGGCTTGGCGGACATTTGTGTCCTTACTGCTTACGTTTTGTTAAATTTTCGCCGGCGTTTACACGAAACGTAGACCTTCTCCCTGCCGTGATCCGGCAGAGAACAGTACAAGACAGAAAAGGAGCACCATGAAGAAATCGGCCATCGTCCTCGCAGCCGGCAGCCTGTTGGCAGGTTCGGCATTCGCCCAGTCGTCCGTCACCCTGTACGGTATCGTTGACCAGAGCATCCGCTTCCAGACGAACTCGAGCGCCAACAACGACAACTCGTGGGAACTGACCAACGGCGCAGTGACCAACAGCCGCTGGGGTATCAAGGGCAGCGAAGCGCTGGGCAACAACCTGAAGGCGATCTTCCAGCTGGAAAACGGCTTCGATCCGGACACCGGCCGTGCCAACCAGGGTGGCCGCCTGTTCGGCCGTCAAGCCTATGTGGGCCTGTCGGGCGACTTCGGCACGATCAAGCTGGGCCGCCAGTACACCGAAGGCTTTAATTTCTTCGGCGACTTCGATCCGCTGACCATCGGCAACTACACCAACAACGCCTGGCCGTTCTTCCTGACCAACTTCCGTAACGACAACGTCGTCAGCTACGGCGGCAAGTTCGGCGGCCTGGACGTTGGCGCCAGCTACGGCTTCGGCGAGCAGCCGGGCAGCATGAGCCAGAACCAGTACTGGGGCACGCGTGCCGCTTACACCTACGGTCCGTTCGCCGTCGGCGGCGTGTACCAGGAAGTGCGCAACACCACCGGCCAGAAGCAGCAAATGTGGGGCGCTGCCGGTAAGTACTCGATCGGCCCGGCAAAGATCTTCCTGGGCTACATCGGCGGCCAGGACCGCACCGGTTCGGTCGACGCTTCGCTGAACTTCACCGGCGGCGCGACGAACAACCCGGTCCCGGCTGGCGGCAACTTCGCGGCTAACCCGCGCAAGGACACCATCGGCTACATCGGCATGACCTACCAGGCCACCCCGGCCCTGGCCCTGACCGGCGTGTTCTACGGCGACTACGTCGAGAACGTCAACGGCGTGAGCGACAACAACGGCCGCCGCTACACCGGCGTGCTGCTGGCCGAGTACTCGCTGTCCAAGCGCACCCAGGTCTATGGCACCGTGGACTTCAACAAGGTCTCGGGCGGCACCATCACCGAAATGCCGGGCCGCAACAACCAGACCGGCGCTGCCGTCGGTATCCGCCACATCTTCTGATCGTTACCCCATCAGCAGTCCCTGGCGAAAGGCACCTTCGGGTGCCTTTTTTTCATTGGCGTGCGCTGCCCTCGTGCCTGCCCTCATGCTTCCCTCACGCGGCGGCGCGCTCGATCCGTTCCAGCCGGTAGCCATGCGTGTAGACGGGCGTCAGCCGCAGCGCCTGCGACGCCTGCAGGCCGAGCTTGCTGCGCACGCGCGACACATGGGTATCGATGGTGCGCGACAGCGAAGAGATCTCGCGCCCCCAGACCGCGGCGGTGATGTGGTCGCGCGTGACGATGCGGCCCTCGTTGCGGAACAGCAGCACGGCGAGGTCGAACTCCTTGGGCGTCAGGCAGATGGGATGCCCGTTGCAGGTGGCCGTGCGCATGGCGCAGTCGAAGGCGTATTCGCCCAGCCGCAGCGGGGCGTGCGGCGACTGCACCGGGGGATAGGCGCGCCGCAGCAGGCATTCCACACGGGCCGACAGTTCGGCGGGACGCACCGGCTTGACCATGTAGTCGTCGGCGCCCGCGGCGAGCGCGCTGATGATGTCCTGCTCGGCATCGCGCCCGCTGAGGAACATCACCGGCACGCGCCGGTCGAGATGCGTGCGCACCCACGCCAGCACCTCGCGCCCGGACAGGTCCGGCATCGACCAGTCGAGCAGCAGCAGGTCGAAGCACGCATTACGCAGCGCCAGCAGCAGCTTGCGACTTTCGGTGAAGGTCACGCACTCATGCCCGCCGCCGGCGATGATCCGGCGGATCAGCGCCGCATCGGCGGGCGCGTCCTCTAGCGATGCAATCTTCTTTCCCATGTGTGGTCTCCGGCGACGTTCGCCCGCAGCGCACAGTCGCTGCAGTCGTAGCGCGTCATTTAAGACCGCGTGCCCCGCCGGACGAATAGGAAAGACCTCAATTCGGGCTTTCAACAATCTTTTACTTCTTGCCTCAGCCAGGCGCCCATAACATGGCTTCGCCATTGCCGGCGGCATTGCGCCGGCAGGAGGAGCCACGACCGTGAAGATTGCCTCGCTGCAGGCCGATCCGACCCTCGCCATCCGCATCGAACAGGCCCTGCGCCTTGACGGCCACCAGTGCCGGCGCTACCTCAGCGGCCGCACGCTGCTGGGCGCGCTGCACGCCGAGCCGTTCGACCTGCTGATCCTCGATTGCGAAACGCCGGGAATCCCGGCGCTGGATGTGCTGGCGTGGGTGCGGCGCTCGCTGGGCCATGAGCTGCCGGTGATGCTGACCGGCGGCTCGAATGAAGAGGACTTTGTCGCGGCCTGCTTTGCGCAGGGCGCCGACAGCTACCTGCCGGGGCCGCCGCGGCTGGGCGAGCTGGCCGCGCGCGTGCAGGCGCTGCTGCGGCGCGCGCGGCCGTCCACGCAAGCCTGCGAGGTGGCGCATGGCGCGTTCCGCTTTGCCCCTTCCGAGCGGCGTGCCTGGGTGCATGGCAGGCCGGTGCCGCTGGCGCCGAAGGAATTCGACCTGGCCGTGCTGCTGTTCCGCAATCTCGGCTGCGTGGTGCCGCGCCAGACCATGGTCGACCAGGTCTGGCGGTATCACATCGAGCCGACCTCGCGCACGGTGGACAGCCACCTGTCGCGCGTGCGCACCAAGCTGTCGCTGTG
This sequence comes from Cupriavidus sp. IK-TO18, assembly GCF_015549295.1. Lineage (NCBI taxonomy): Bacteria > Pseudomonadati > Pseudomonadota > Betaproteobacteria > Burkholderiales > Burkholderiaceae > Cupriavidus > Cupriavidus sp. IK-TO18. Next base: position 107,999 of record NZ_JADGMP010000008.1, on the reverse strand, counting down.
GCCGCACAACGGTGTGCGGCTGTCTGCGGTCTATGGGCTGGGGTGCCGGCTCGATACCGCCTGAGCCGGCATTCGCCAGGTCAGTCCGCCTTGATGCCGGCTTCCCTGACGATGCGTGCGTTCTCCGCGTACTCCTCGCGGATCGACCTGGCGAACTGCGCCGGGGTGCCGCCGGTGGGCACTTCGCCGCCCTTGAGCAGGCGCTCGTGGACGTCCGGTTCGGCCAGTGCCTTGTTCAGCTCGGCATTCAGGCGCTCGATGATCGCCGCGGGGGTCTTGCCCGGCGCGAACACGCCGAAGGTCGAAGTCAGGTTGGCCTTGGGATAGCCAAGCTCGGCCAGCGTGGGCACCTGCGGCAGGCTCTCCAGCCGCTTTGGCGCGCCGACCGCCAGTGCGCGCAGGCGGCCGGCCTTCATATGCTGGGTCAGTGCCGGGCTGGCGTTGGTGCTCATCACCTCGAACTGGCCGCCAAGCGCATCGTTCATCTGCTGGCCGGCGCCCTTGTAAGGGATCAGCGTGATGTCGGCCTTCGACTTCTGCCTGATCTGCTCCAGCACCACATGGCCGACCGTGCCCAGCCCCGAGGTCGCCCAGCGCACCGAACCCGGCTTGGCGCGGGCCTGGCCGACCACGTCGGCGAAGCCCTTGCCGCTGAAGCCGTTGGTGGCGATCACCAGCACCGGCGAGTACATCACGCTCATCACCGGCGCCACGTCCTTCTGCGGGTCGTAGTTGACGTGGCCGACGTGCGGGTTCAGCGTCAGCGGGCTGGTCGAGGCGAAGCCGAGCGTGTAGCCGTCCGGCGCGGCCTTGGTGACGGCATCGATGCCGATGCTGCCGCCGGCGCCGGCCTTGTTCTCGACCACCACCGAGGTGCCCATCTGCGCCGACAGGCGCTCGCCGAGCGCGCGCGCCACGGTGTCGCTGATGCCGCCGGTGGGATAGGCGACGATCAGGCGGATCGGGCGGCTGGGGTAGTTGTCTGCGGCAGCGGAGGCGGCGACGGGGAGTGCGGCGGCCAGCAGGCCGGCGGCAACGGTGGCTGCCAGCAAGGTCGGGCGGAACGGGAAGGCCATGGTGTCGGGAATACGGGGAAGACGGGGAGAGAATCTGGAGCGCGTCTTCGCCGGGCAGAACTGCCGGCCGGCGCGCGACAGCCGCTATCTTAGCCGATCGGTTGCGCGCTCAACGGTGCCTAGCGCACCAGCGGGCGTTCCGGCACCCAGGAGACAAAGAGCTCGTTGGCGCGGTCATAGAGGCGCCAGACCGTGCCGCAGTCGCGGCAGGCAAAGGTCAGCATGCTGAACGGCACGCCCGCGGCACTCTGGCTCACCAGCGGCGCGGTATTGCGCAGCGCCAGGCAGGCAGGCGGCTCGCGCCGGCGTGGGTCGGCGGCCAGTTCCAGGCAGCGCTCGCAGGCCGGCGTGGCGTTGGGCGGCGTCGTGACAGGCGCGGAGGTGACCGGAGAAGGCGGGGCGAGCGGGGGCATGGTGGGCACGGCGGACTTCATGCCCGCCATGATGCCGCAAAACGCAGGCCGGCAGCAGTCCGCGGCGGCTGCGGCGATGCCCATGCACTCAGTGTGCCGCGCGCTGCCCCAGCCAGACACTCGCCAGCACCAGCAACGCCCCCACCGCCTGCACCGCGGTCAGCGCCTGCCCCAGCACCACGAAGCCAAGCACGGTGGCGCTGACCGGGCTCAGCAGGCCCAGCGCCGACACCGCCGACGACGGCATGCGCCCCACCCCGCGAAACCACAGCGCATAGGTCACGCCCGCGCCGATGATGCTCAGCCAGGCGTAGCCCAGCCAGTTGGCCAGCGTGAAATGCCCGGGCAGCGGCTCCAGCGCCAGCGCGAACGGCAGCAGGAACAGGCCGCCCGCACACAGCTGCCATGCGGTCAGCACCAGCGGCGACAGCGGCGGCTGCCAGCGCCGCGTCAGCACGGTGCCCACCGCCATCGATGCCGCACCCGCGGCCGCCGCGGCCACGCCAATGGCATCGAGCCGTGCCGCCGGCCCCAGCACCAGCAGCGCCACCCCCAGCAGCCCGCCCACGCCTGCGAGCCAGGCCGCGGTGCGCGGGCGCGCGCCCAGCCAGGCCCAGGCCAGCGCCACCACGATCAGCGGCTGGATCGCCCCGACCGTGGCGGCCACGCCGCCGGGCAACCGGTACGCCGCGATAAACAGCATCGCCTGGAAGAAGCCGATATTGAGCACGCCCAGCACCGCCGCCCGCCACCACCAGCTGCCCTTGGGCAGGGTGCGGCCCCAGGCCAGCATCAGCAGCCCGGCCGGCAGCGCGCGGATCACGCCGGACAGCAGCGGCTGGCCCGGCGGCAGCCACTGGCTGGTGACGAGGTAGGTGCTGCCCCAGATCGCCGGGGCCAGGCCGGTGAGGAGGATGTCCCGCAGCGGCAGCCGGCCGGTTGCGGGGGACGCTGAAGCCGCGGAAATTGCCCCGGCAGAAGCGGATACAGCAGCGGACGCAGCAGCGTTGGCCGGACCATTCGTCTTCATATCAAGTTTCTTGATATCAATATAAACCCACTTTACGAAGCAGATCGTTTGATGTCAAGATACTTACGTTCCTGCCTGAATGTACCAATGCCAGCCCGCCGCAAACCCCAGCCCGCAATCCCGGACGACACGCCAGACCACGTCGACACCATCCTCGCGCAGTGGGCGCGTGAACGCCCTGACCTGGATGCTTCGCCGATGGGCCTGATCGGCCGCGTGGCCCGGCTCAACCGTCATACCGGCAAGTCGATCGAGTCCGCGCTGGCGGAAACGGCGCTGCAGCCGTGGGAATTCGATGTGCTGGCGACCCTGCGGCGCTCCGGCCCGCCGTTTGCGCTGTCGCCGGGCGCGCTGATCGGCTCGCTGATGATCACGTCCGGCACCATGACCAACCGGCTCGACCACCTGGAGCGCGCGGGCCTGGTGCAACGCCGCCCCAACCCGGACGACCGGCGCGGCCTGCTGGTGGAACTGACCGACGCCGGGCGCGAGCGCATCGATCATGCTGTGGCAGTGCACGTCGAGAACGAGCACCGCCTGGTGGCGGCGCTCAGCGCCACGGAACGGGCCCAGCTGGCCACGCTGCTGCGGCGCTGGCTGCGCCAGTTCGAACCGCCTCCTGGCGGCGACGAGACCAGCGACGCCTGAGCCCTGACTGACCCGGCGCCCCGGAGCCGGCCGAGTGTCAGCCGTGCGCGCGCTCGCGCAGGTCCGGCAGGAACACCGTCAGCAGCCCCAGCAGCGGCAGGTAGGCACAGTACTCATAGACCGCGCCGATGCCGTACGTATCCGCCATCCCACCCAGCACCGCAGCGCCGATGCCGCCCATGCCGAAGGCAAAGCCGAAGAACAGCCCCGACACCATGCCGACCTTGCCGGGGATCAGCTCCTGCGCGAACACCAGGATCGCCGAGAACGCCGACGCCAGGATAAAGCCGATGATGAAGGTCAGTACCGTGGTCCAGAAGAGGCCCGCGTGCGGCAGCAGCAGCGTGAACGGCGCCACGCCCAGGATGGACGCCCAGATCACGCGCTTGCGCCCGATGCGGTCGCCGATCGGCCCGCCCAGGATGGTGCCCGCCGCCACCGCGAACAGGAACAGGAACAGGTGCAACTGGGCGTTCTGCTGCGCCAGCCCGAAGCGCTCCATCAGGTAAAAGGTGTAGTACGAGGTCAGGCTGGCCATGTAGAAATACTTGGAGAACACCAGCACCATCAGCACCAGCATCGCCCGCATCACCACGCGCGTCGGCACCGGGCTGGCCGCGGCGCCCGCGGCCTTGCGCTTGCGCGCGCCCTGCGCCAGCTGGCGCGCGTACCACCCGCCGATGCGCCACAGCACCACGATGCCCACCAGCGCCGCCAGCGAGAACCACGCCAGGCTCGCCTGCTGGTGCACGATCAGCGCCGCCAGCAGCGGCCCCATGGCGCTGCCGCCGTTGCCGCCGACCTGGAAGATCGATTGCGCCAGCCCGTGCTGGCCACCCGACGCCATGCGCGCCACGCGCGACGACTCGGGATGGAAGATCGACGAGCCGGTGCCGACCAGCGCCGCCGCCACCAGCAGCACGCCGTAGGTCGGCGCCACCGACAGCAGCAGCAGGCCGCCCAGCGTAAAGGCCATCGCGATCGCCAGCGAATGCGGCTTGGGATGCTTGTCGGTGTACAGGCCCACCACCGGCTGCAGCAGCGACGCGGTGACCTGGTACGTCATGGTCAGCAATCCGATCTGCGTGAAGCTCAGGTTGAAGCCGCCCTTGAGCATCGGATAGATCGCCAGGATCAACGACTGGATCATGTCGTTGAGGAAGTGGGCGAAGCTGATCGCCGACAGCACGCGGAAGCCGGTGCGTTCGGCCTGCGCCGGCGTGGTGGAGATGCTGGAAGCTGAGGCGCCGGACGGCGCGGAGTCGATGGTTGTGCTCATTGGCGGCTCTCGACAAAAACGGAAAGCGGTCAGCGGGGGCGCTGGCCAGGACTGTGAGTCGGGATGCTAGCTGGCACGCACGCGCCTGTCCTGCGAGAATGGGGCCGCAACCTTGGAGAAAAGGACATGCCGCGCGCGCCCCGTGCCTCCGACGACACCGCCCCGCCGGGTTCCGCAACCGGGCGGCCTGCCCGCGATCTGCGCGGCTTGCCGGTGCCGCCAGCCGCCACGCCGGACGACACCTACAGCAATCCCCCGCGCTACGTCCGCTACGACCGCAGCCCGATGCCGGTTGCCGCCATGGCCGCCGACTACCTGCCCGGTGAAATGACCAAGCGGCACCAGCACCCGCACGCGCAGCTGATCCACGCGGTGCACGGTGTGATGGTGGTAGCCACCGAGGAAGGCCAGTGGATCGTGCCGCCCACGCGCGGCATGTGGATGCCGGGCGGCACCATGCACTGGATCCGCATGGTCGGCCACGTGCAGATGCGCACCGCTTATATCCGCCCGGATGCCGCGCCGGGCCTGCCGCAGCGCTGCACCGTGCTCGGCATCTCACCGCTGCTGCGCGAGCTGATCCTGGCCGCGATCGACATCCCCCTGCCCTATGAACCGGATACGCGCGATGCGCGCCTGATGCGGCTGCTGCTCGATGAAGTCCTGCTGGTGCCATCGCTGCCGCTGCACCTGCCGCGCCCGGCTGACGCAGGCCTGCGCCAGATCTGCGACGCGATCGTGCAAACGCCCGACATCGCGCTGACCCTGGCGGACTGGGGCGAAAAGCTGGGCGTGGATCCCAAGACCATCCAGCGCCGCTTTGCGCGCGAGACCGGCATGACCTTCGGGCAATGGCGCCAGCAGGCGCGGCTGCTGGCGGGGCTGGAAAAGCTGGCTGCGGGCAGCAAGGTGGTCGACGTGGCGCTGGACCTCGGCTACGACAGCCCGAGCGCGTTCGCGACGATGTTCAGGCGGCAGTTCGGCGTACCGCCCAGCGTGTTCTTCCGGTAAGAAACCGACCACTGGTGCCCGTCGTGAGGGCTCCCCTCGCCCGCGAAGTGGGAGAGAGGAGAAAACCCGTGCCCCGCTCAACGCCCCAGATACCGCTCCACCAACCTCGTCCAGTACGCCGCGCCCACCGTCAGGTTCTCGTCGTTGAAGTCGTACCCCGCGTTATGCAGCAGTGGCTGGCTGGCCCCATTGCCCAGCCGCACGAAGCAACCCGGACGCTGCTGCAGGTAATAAGCAAAGTCCTCGCTGCCCGTGATGCGCGCAGCCTGCGGCACCACCTTGTCGGCGCCAACCAGTTCCTCGGCCACCTGCCGCGCGAACTCGGTCTCGCGCTCGCTGTTCACCAGCACCGGATAGCCGCGCACGTAGTCGACTTCCGCCACGGCGCCATAGCCCTCGGCCTGCGAGAGCGCCAGCTGGCGGATGCGGTTTTCCAGCGACGCGCGCACATCGGGGCTGAAGGACCGAACGCTGATTTCCATGCGCGCGCTGTCCGGGATCACATTGGGTGCGTGGCCGGCGTGCAGCGTGCCGATGCTCACCACCGCGGCCTCGTTCGGATCCACGAAGCGCGACACCACCGACTGCAGCGCCATCACCAGGCTGCCGGCCACCAGGATCGGATCGACCGACTGGTGCGGGCGCGCCGCGTGGCCGCCCTTGCCGCGGATGGTGATGGTGACCGTGTCGCACGCCGCCATGAACGGGCCCGCGCGGAACAGGAAGTTGCCCTGCTCCACGCCCGGATGATTGTGCAGGCCGAAGATCGCGTCGCACGGGAAGCGCTCGAACAGGCCATCAGCCAGCATGCGCTCGGCGCCGCCGCCCGCGCCGATTTCCTCGGCCGGCTGGAAGATCAGGTGCACGGTGCCGTCGAAGTTGCGCGTACGCGCCAGCTGCCGTGCCGCACCGAGCAGGATCGCGGTGTGGCCGTCGTGGCCGCAGGCATGCATGCGGCCCTGATTGACGCTCGCGTAAGGCAGCCCCGTGCGCTCGTGGATCGGCAGCGCGTCCATGTCGGCGCGGATGCCGATGCTGCGCGTGCCCTCGCCGCTTTGCAGCGTCCCGACCACGCCGGTCCCGCCCACGCCACGCGTGACCGTGAAGCCCCACGCTTCCAGCAGGCTGGCGATCAGGCCGGACGTGCGGACCTCGTCAAAGGCAAGCTCGGGATTCTGGTGGATGTTGCGCCGGATCGCCTCGAGTTCGGCGCGGCTGTCCAGGGTGTCGGCCAGCCCGCAGTAGCGGCGCTTGAGTGTGGTACCGAGGTAGGACTCGATCTCGGGGGCGTGCTCTGACATGACGTTTGCTCTCTGGCGAAACCTGTATAACCAGTATTTCACGCAGAAAACGCAAGCGAAATGCCAAGTGTGCGATTTCGGGTAAATCGAGGCGATCCGGGCGTTTTCGTCACCGGAACCGTTGCGCGCACGGCACGCTTTGTATGGAAACCCAACGCTTTGTGTGAAAGCGTTTCGACGGGGAACCATTGAAGCTGGCGCTCTTTACCTGCGTTGCAGCATCGCGCAACGCGCGCGGCGGCGTCACCTTGCCAGGTAACGCCGCGCCCTGCCCGGCTTGCGCCGGGAGGGTGATCAGCGCTCGCCGTAGGCGACCACGCGCTGGCTCTGCACGCCGAGCCCTTCCACGCCCAGGCGCATGGTGTCACCCGCCTTCAGGAAGCGCGGCGGCTTGAAGCCCATGCCCACGCCCGGCGGCGTGCCGGTCGCGATCAGGTCGCCTGGCAGCAGCGTCATGAAGCGGCTGACATAGCTGACCACCGTGGCCACGTCGAAGACCATGGTCGCGGTGCTGCCCCGCTGCACGCGCTCGCCGTTGACCTCCAGCCACAGGCCCAGCGCCTGCGGATCGGCCACTTCATCGCGCGTCACCAGCCACGGTCCGGCCGGGCAGAAGGTGTCGCAGCCCTTGCCCTTGTCCCAGGTGCCGCCACGCTCGATCTGGAACTCGCGCTCGGACACGTCGTTGACCACGCAGTAGCCGGCCACGTGGTTCAGCGCCTCTTCGCGCGAGACGTTGCGCGCGACGGTGCCGATCACCACGCCGAGCTCGACCTCCCAGTCGGACTTCTCCGAGCCGAACGGCAGCATCACATCGTCGTCCGGGCCGTTGAGCGAGCTGTTGGCCTTCAGGAACACGATCGGCTCCGCCGGCAGCGGCATGCCAGCCTCGGCGGCGTGATCGGCATAGTTCAGGCCAATCGCCACGATCTTGCCGATACCCGTCCAGGGCACGCCAAAGCGCGCGCCCTCGAGCACGGGCAGCGCTGCCACGTCCACCTGCGCCAGCCGCGCCAGCGCCGCGGGCGCCAGCTCGCCCGGGCCGATCTCGCCCACCACGCCGCTCAGGTCGCGCACGCGGCCGTCTGCATCGATCACGCCAGGGCGCTCGGCGCCGGGATTGCCTACTCGAACCAGTTTCATCGTCGTTGCTTTCGTCAGGGATTGGATTAGGGATGATTCATGCGGACTGCTTCAGGCCGGGGGCGCGCGCACCGGCTTCGCCCAGCGAAGCCGCCACCACGGCGAGTACCTCGGTCGCGGTGTTCTCCGAATGCCGGCGCAGCACCTGCGCCAGGCGCGGCCTGCCGGGCTCGCGCAGCGCGGCCATGATTTCTTCATGTTCCTCATGCGACTCCTGCCAGCGCAGGATGTCGGCATTGGCGGCGCCGCGCGCGCGGTGGACCTTGCTCATCAGCGTGGCGTAGACGCCGGCCAGCACCGGGTTGGCGGCGCCGTCGATGATGAGCTGGTGGATTTCCTGGTTGATGCGGAAATAGTCGGTGCGCCGCCCCGCGGCATGCGCGTCGATCATGGCCTGGTGGCGCCGCTCCAGCTTCGCCATGGCGGCGTCGCCCAGCCGCCGCGCCGCCAGTTCGCCGGCCAGCGCCTCGAGCCCGTGCAGGGTCTCGAAGGTGGCGCGCAACTCCTCCAGGTCCAGCGGCGCCACGCGGTAGCCGATGTACTGCCGGTGCAGCACCAGTCCCTCGGAGACCAGCACCTTGAGCGCCTCGCGCAGCGGCGTCTTGGAGACGTCGAAGGTCTCGCAGAAGGCGCGCTCGTCGATGCGGGCGCCGGGCGGCAACTCGCCCTCTTCGATCATGGTGCGCAGCCGGGCAGCGATGCCGGCGGACATGCCGAGCGTGCGCAGGCGCGTGGTAGGGGAAAGCGTTTGTGTCACAGACGTCACCAGAATGGGGAAATGCACCACGAGAAGGCTATCACATACCAAAATTGTGCATTCGCAACATCGTAAAATCAATAACTTACAAGCGTTGTAATTACAGATTACGTATCCTATACTCCGGCCTGTTGCGCGACACCCATTAAAACTGCCCACCCAAAGGACCGAGACAAGGAGACGCCGCCATGCAAACGACAAGCCAGGCGACGGTGTTGACGGAGGCCAAGACCTCCGTGCGCTGGAAGATTTTTTTGATGATGCTGTTTCTCATCGCGATCAACTACATCGATCGCGCCTCGCTTTCGGTGGCCATGCCGCTGATCGCGAAGGAGTTCGACCTCAGTCCCACTATGCAGGGCCTGATCCTCAGTTCGTTCTTCTGGACCTACGCGCTGATGCAGGTGCCGGGCGGCATGCTGGCCGACAAGTACAAGCCGCGCATCGTGATCGCCTGCGCCACCGTGTTCTGGGGACTGGCCCAGACCATCGCGGCGTTCACCACCAATGCCATGTCGCTGATGCTGACGCGGCTCGGCCTTGGCGCCGCCGAAGCGCCGATCTACCCGGCCGGCGGCAAGCTCAACGCCATCTGGATGACGCAGAACGAACGCGGCCGCGGCGCCACGCTGCTTGACGGCGGCGCACCGCTGGGCGCGGCCCTGGGCGCGATCATCATCACGTGGCTGATCGCCTCGCTGGGCTCGTGGCGGCTGGCCTTTATCGTGGCCGGCGTGGGCACCGTGCTGGCCGGCTTCATGGCCTGGTATTACGTGCGCAATTCCCCGCGCGAGCACCGCGGCGTGAACGAGATGGAAGCGCGCTATATCGAAGAAGCGCAGGCCAGCGAGCACCGCGCCGAGCCGGCCAACCTGTCGGGCCGCTCCATGGATTTCTTCAAGTACCGCTCGGTGTGGTGCATGGCCGCTGGCTGGATGTGCTTCAACACCGTGTTCTACGGCCTGCTGACCTGGATGCCCAACTACCTGAACAAGGTGCACGGCTTCGACATCAAGCAGATGGGCGGCGCCAGCTTCATCATCTTCTTCAGCGGCTTTATCGGCGAACTGGTCGGCGGCTGGATCGCCGACAAGTGGAAAGAGGCGGGCGGCCGTCCCAACGTGGTGATGCGCACGCTGTTCGGCATCGCCGCGGTGGTGGCCACGGCCTCGATCTTCTCGGTGGCATATGTCAGCGACCCGATCATCGTGGTGGTGCTGCTGTCGTCCACGCTGTTCTTCCTGCGCTGGTGCGGCCTGTTCTGGTGCGTTCCGTCGATGCTCGGCACCCGCAACAAGGTCGGCTTCCTGGGCGGCGTGATGAACCTGGGCGGCAATATCGGCGGCATCACCGTGCCCATCATCGTCGGCATGATCGTGCAGTTCACCGGCTCGTACTTCCTGGCGCTGATGTTCTTCGCTGCTGCCGGCGTTGGCCTGCTGCTGGCCTCGACCGCCATCGACTACGAGACCAAGATTCCGGTCTGATCCGCGCGGATCGCTGCGATCACCAAATTCCAAGACAAGCAGGGGGCCGGCAACGTCCCAGCCCCCACGTTTACTCCTGAACACAACATGACCAAGCAAATCCGACTCGGCATGCTCACGCCGTCTTCCAACACGGCGCTCGAGCCCATCACCAGCGCGATGGTTGCCGGCCTGCCCAATGTCAGCGCGCATTTCTCGCGCTTCACCGTGACCGAGATCTCGCTGCGCGACCAGGCGCTGGGGCAGTTCAACCTCGACAAGATCCTGGCCGCCGCCAGCCTGCTGGCCGATGCGCGCGTCGACGTCATCGCCTGGAACGGCACCTCGTCCGGCTGGCTCGGCTTCGACAAGGATGAAGCGCTGTGCAGGCAGATCACCGAGGCGACCGGCATCCCGGCCACTACCTCGGTGCTGGCGCTCAACGAGATCCTGGAAAAGACCGGTGCGCGCAACTTCGGCCTGGCCACGCCGTACCTGGACGACGTGCAGCAGCGCATCATCGCCAACTACGAACGCAGCGGCTTTCACTGCGTGGCGGAAAGCCACCTCGACCTGCACGTGAACTACAGCTTTGCCGAAGTCGAAGCCGACACCATCCGCGAGATGGTGCGCGGCCTCGCGCAGCATGGGCCGCAGGCAATCACCACGTTCTGCACCAACCTGCGTGCGGCGCACCTGGCCGAGGAGCTTGAAGCCGAGACGGGGATCCCGCTGTACGACACCATTTCTACCGTGGTGTGGAAATCGCTGCGGCTGTGCGGCGTGGATACGCGCGAGCTGAAAGGGTGGGGCCGGCTGTTCCGCGAAGTGGAGTGATTGCCTGAGCCACGATGGCGCGATCCAGTCGCGCCATCGACGCACGCGGGCTGTGCAAATCTGCAATCCCCCTCCGCACGCCCGCGCATTGCCGCACCGAATCCGCGATCCTAGACTGCTCCCACGGCCCCACAATGGCGTGGCGGCCAGCCCACCCCAAACAGGATCGCGATGAAGCTCTACTACTCCCCCGGCGCATGCTCGATGTCCGTCCACATCGCGCTGCGCGAAGCCGGCCTGCCCGTTACGCTGGCCCAGGTCGACCTGCAACACCACAAGCTGGCACAGCCCGAGAACGGCAGCGACGACTACTACGCCATCAACCCGCGCGGCTATGTGCCGCTGCTGCAGCTGGTCGACGGCTCGCGCCATACCGAAGTGGCATCGTTGCTGCAGTACATCGCCGATCTGGTGCCCGAGCGCGGCCTGCTGCCCGCCGCCGGCACGCGCGAGCGGCTGGAAGCCACCGGCTGGCTGACCCTGGTCTCCACCGAACTGCACAAGGTGTTCAGCCCGTGGCTGTGGCACAAGGAAACCGCGGCAAGCACGCAGCAGGCATGCAAGGCAAAGCTGCAGGCGCGCTTCGCCGAACTCGACCGCCACCTGCAAACCCGCCAATACCTGATGGGAGACCGCTACACCGTGGCCGATGCGTACTGCTTCACCATCCTTGGCTGGGCGCGCATGCTGATGATGCCGCTGACCGCCTACCCGTCGCTGCAGGAATACCTGTCACGTGTGGCCGCACGGCCCGCGGTACAGGAAGCAATGCGCGCGGAAGGGCTGGTGCGCGACTGAGCTGGCGCGGAGGTGGTGCGGGGAGGGCGCCGCTCAGCGCTGCGCGCCGAGCAGCGATTCGATCTTCGCCACCAGTTCCTTGTCGTCGGGCCTGGTGCGGCTGTCGTAGCTGGCCACCACCTTGCCGTCGCGGCCGATCAGGTACTTGTAGAAGTTCCACTTGGGCGCGGTGCCGGTCTGTCTGGCAAGCAGCGCGTACATCGGGTTGGCGTCGCTGCCGCGCACGTGCGACTTGCCCAGCATCGGGAACTTGACGCCGTAGGTGTTGTAGCAGAAGTCCGCGATCTGCTTCTCCGAGCCCGGCTCCTGCGAGAAATCGTTGGACGGGAATCCCAGCACCACCAGCCCGCGCGCATTGTATTTGGCGTGCAGCGCCTCAAGCCCTTCGTATTGCGGCGTGAAGCCGCAATAGCTTGCCGTGTTGACCACCAGCACCACCTTGCCGGCGTACTGGCACAGGTTCTGCGGCGCTTCGTCCTGCAGGCGCGGGAAGGTGAAGTTGAGCGATGCGGGGCAAGCGCCCGCCTGCGTCGCCACAACGGGCGCTGCGGGCTTGTCGGCGGCGCGGGCAGGCGAGGGCAGCAGTGCCGCCGCGGCGAACGCCACGGCGGCGAAGGCGACGGGATGGGTAATCACGGAACGGCGGAACATGGCGACGGGGCTCCAGGGGTCGGCTCGCTGTATCGGGTACGCGTAGTCTACGCCGATGGCGGGGCCGCTGCCGCCCGCCGCTTCAGTCCATGGCCAGCGTCGCCGCGTGTTCGGTGACGCTGCTGCGTAGCTCCAAGTCCGGCATGCTGCGCACGACCAGCAGCGCCAGCACCGACGCGGCCGCACCGGCGGCAAAGATCAGCTGGAAGCCCGACTCGACACCGCCCGCCAGCACGTGCCGCACCGCCGGCGACAGCTGCGCCAGCGCTTCGCTGCCATGGCGCAGCGCGCCCAGGTCGAGCGCCTGCTTCACGCCCGAGGCCGCCAGCGCATGGCGGAATTCCAGCGTCAGCAGCGTGCCCGCCAGCGCCCCGCCCAGCGCGCTGCCGAGCGAGCGCAGCACCAGCAGCGCGCCGGTGCCGGCGCCGGTATCGCGGCGCTCCAGCACGTTCTGCACGCTCATCAGCGTGGCCACCATGGTGATGCCCAGGCCCACGCCGGCCAGCGTCATCGCCATCAGCACGACAGCCAGCGGCACCGCCGGCGTCACCAGCGCCAGCACGATCAGGCCGAGCGCACCGGCGACATAGCCCGCCGTCAGGATGCCGCGCATGCGGCCTACGCGCGGCGCCACCCATGCCACGATAAAGTTGCCCGCCACCGTTGCCAGCAGGAACGGCATCACCAGCAGGCCGGAAGTCGAAGCATCGGCACCGCGCACCAGCTGGAAATGCAGCGGCAACGCAAAGATGCACAGGAAGATGTTGAGCGCCGACAGCGCCGACGCCGCCACGCCCATCACATAGGCGCGGTTGGCAAACAGCCGCGGCGGCAGCATCGGGTCGGCCGCGCGGCGCTCCTGCCACGCCAGCAGCGCCACCGCCACGGCCGCGGCGAGCAGCAGGGCGGCCAGCTCAGGCGAGAGCCAGTCGTAGACATCGCCACCCCAGCTCATCGCCAGCAGGAAGGCGACGATGGCCACCGCCAGCAGCAGCGCGCCCAGCCAGTCCACGCGCGCCGGACCGCCGCGCGGCGCCAGCATCGCCAGGCCGCGATGGCACATCGCCATCGCCAGCAGGCCCAGTGGCACGTTGACCCAGAACAGCCAGCGCCACGACATGTAGTCCGACACCCAGCCGCCCACCAGCGGCCCCGCGATCGACGCCACCGCCCACACCGTGGCCAGGTAACCCTGGTAGCGCCCGCGCTGGCGCGGCGCCACCACGTCGGCGATGGCCGCCTGCGCCAGCGACATCAGCCCGCCGCCGCCCACGCCCTGCAGCGCGCGGAACAGGATCAGCTGCCCGAGCGTCTGCGCCAGCGCGCACGCCACCGAGGCGCCGATGAACAGCGTGATCGCCACCATCAGCAGCCGGCGCCTGCCGAAGCTGTCGGAAAGCTTGCCGTACAGCGGCGTGGTCACCGTCGACACGATCAGGTACGCGGTCACGATCCACGACAGGTGGCCGAACCCGTTCAGGTCGTTGGCGATGGCCGGCACCGCCGGGATCACCACGGTCTGGTCCAGCGCCGCCAGCAGGATGCACAGCACGATGCCGCCGATGACGCGCATGATGGCGCGATGGTCGTGGACGGGCGTTGGAATGGCTTGGGCGGCGGGTGCGGACGACGACATTGCAGACACGGGTACGCGGCACAGTGCCGCGAGGGAAACACAGGGAAGGGGGAATTGCCGGCCGGAAGGTCCGCCAGGAACGGCCGGTAGGCCGCAGCGGAGTGACCGTAATTCAGTAACCGCATAATTATATGCGGTCGGCGCATATCGCGCTAAGGGAGGCCGCGGGGCATGTCGTCAAACCCCTACGGTTTTCTCCCCTCTCCCGCCCGCGGGAGAAGGGCCAGGGGGCAGGGCCGGCGCATCAATTCCCCACCAGCCCAACGCATTGCCTAATGCCCACCCCCATGGATGTAATGCTCCAGCTGCTCGATGATGAACTGCTGCTCGGAGATGATGTCCTTCACGAGGTCACCGATCGACAGCATGCCGACCAGTTCATCGTTTTCCATCACCGGCAGGTGGCGCAGCCGGTGCTTGGTCATCAGCGCCATGCATTCGTCAGTGCTCTGGCCGGCACTGACGTAGATCACCGAGGTGGTCATGATGTCGCGTACCAGCGTCTCGCGCGAAGTACGCTGCATCAGGATCACCTTGCGCGCATAGTCGCGCTCGCTCAGGATGCCCTTGATGTCACCGTGCTCGATGACCAGCAGGGCGCCGATCCCTTTCTCGGCCATCAGCTGCAGCGCGGCATAGACCGTCGCCGTCGGCGGGATGCTGTAGATGGCCTGAGTCGGCTTGGATTCCAGAACCTGGCGTGCAGTTTTCATCACCAACTCCTCTTCCGTCGAGAAATCATGCGGCTGGCGCTACCTGCCTTGCGACCAATGGAACCAGAGTAGCAAAGGAATGCGCCGGCTTACAGGGTGACTTACGCGAATCTTTGTAAGCGATGTTGTGGCGCACCCACGACTGCGGGCTTCCACTTATTCCGTCATCAGTCGCACCTTCACCTTCTTGCCTTTGACCTTGCCGGCGTTGAGCCGCTTCACCGCCTCGCGGCCGATGCTGCGCTCCACGGCGATATAGGTCGACATATCGAGCACGTTGATCTTGCCGATCTGTTCCTTGGTGAAGCCGGCCTCGCCGGTCAGCGCGCCAAGGATATCGCCGGGGCGGATCTTCTCCTTGCGGCCGCCAAGCATCTGCAGCGTCACCATCGGCGGCAGCAGGCGCTCACTGCTCGCGGGCGTCAGTTCGGCCAGCGAATGCCATTCGAACTCGCCGCCGTGGTGCTGCTCGAGATTACCTACGCGTCCCATCTCGTCCATGCTGACCAGGCTGAACGCCCAGCCCTCCTGGTCGGCGCGGCCGGTGCGGCCGATGCGATGCACGTGCACCTCGGGATCGGGCGTGATCTCGACGTTGATCACCGCTTCCAGCTGCGCGATATCCAGCCCGCGCGCGGCCACGTCGGTGGCAACCAGCACCGAGCAGCTGCGGTTGGCAAACTGCACCAGCACCTGGTCGCGATCGCGCTGCTCCAGGTCGCCATGCAGGGCCAGCGCCTGGTAGCCCTGCGCGCGCAGCAGCTCCACCAGCTCGCGGCAGCGCGCCTTGGTATTGCAGAACGCCAGCGTGCTGGCCGGGCGGAAATGGTCGAGCAGCCGCCCGACCGCGCCCAGGCGCTCGCCTTCTTCCACTTCATAGAAGCGCTGGCGGATGGTGGCGTTGTCGTGCGTCGCTTCCAGCTTCAGCGACTGCGGCTTGCGCAGGAACTTGTGGGCAAGCTTGTCGATGCCTTCGGGATACGTCGCCGAGAACAGCAGCGTCTGGCGCTCCTTCGGGCAACGGCTGGCGACGTAAGCGATATCGTCGAAGAAGCCCATGTCGAGCATGCGGTCGGCTTCATCGAGCACCAGCGTGCTGATCGCCGCCAGGTCCAGGCTGCCGCGATCGATATGATCAAGAATCCGGCCCGGTGTACCCACCACGATATGCGCGCCGTGAATAAGGCTATCCACCTGCGGGCGCATCGGCGAGCCGCCGCACAGCGCCAGCACCTTGATGTTCTCTTCGGCGCGCGCGAGGCGGCGGATTTCCTGGGTGACCTGGTCGGCCAGCTCGCGCGTGGGGCACAGCACCATGGCCTGCACGTCGAAGCGGCGCGGATCGAGCCGGTTCAGCAGCGCCAGCGCGAACGCCGCGGTCTTGCCGCTGCCGGTCTTGGCCTGCGCGACCAGGTCCTGGCCCGCCAGCGTGATCGGCAGGCTGGCCGCCTGGATCGGCGTCATCTCGTCGTAGCCGAGCTGCGCCAGCGTGGCGAGCATGGCGGGCGACAGCGGGAGGGTGGAAAAAGCGGGGCCGGCTTGCGGCTGCGAGGGTGCTTGGACAGGGGTCGAGTTCATGCGGGATTATAGCGAGCCGGCGTCAGGCATCCGCGTCGGCGGGCGGCGTCCAGCCCAGCCGCTCCAGCAACGCCTGCGCGGCGGCCGGCGCGCGTTCCTTGGCGCCGTTGATGAAGAAGACAAAGACTTCGCGCTTGCCGCGCTTGGGTGCCGCGGGCTTGCGGTCTTCGAGCACCGGCAGGTCGTCCGGCTGCGCGCCCTGCGCCCATGACTGCGCGCGTCCGGCCCATTCGTCGAGCGCACTGGGGCCATAGCCGGTCTTCAGCTTCTCGCTGCTTTCCATCAGGCGCGCATAGACAAAATCCCCGGTCAAATCCGCCATCGAGGGGAATTTCGGCGAATCGGTGAACACCGTGGCGGCCTTGTACTTGCGCGCGAGCTTCAGGTAGTCCGGCGTCATGAAGCTGTCATGCCGCACTTCGAGCACGTGACGCAGCTTCACGCCTTCGACGGAAGCCGGCAGCAGTTGCAGGAAACCTTCGAAGTCCTCCCCGTCGAACTGCTTGGTCGGTGCGAACTGCCAGACCAGCGGACCCAGCTTGGGGCCCAGCTCGGCAATGCCGCTGTCGATAAAGCGTTCGATCGATTCGGCCGATTCCGCCAGCACGCGCCGGTTGGTGGCAAAGCGCGACGCTTTTACCGCAAACACGAAATCTTCCGGCGTTTCATCACGCCATTTGATAAACGACGAACGCTTTTGCGTGCCGTGATAAGTGCTGTTGATTTCGATCGCGCTGAGGTGCCGGCTGGCGTAGGCCAGTTCGCGCGATTGCGGCAGCCTGGCCGGATAGAAGTTGTCGCGCCAGGGTGCGAAATTCCAGCCGCCGATGCCGACCCGGAACAGGCCGCCGGGCTTGCGCCGCGCTGCTGTCGGCGCAGACGCTGGCTCAGCTGCCGGCGCAGGTGCGGACTTGGCCGCGGTGCGTGCTGCCATGGCGCGATCTCCCTGGACGCGAGAGTCCAAGTCTAGCGGGAAACCGCGGCCAGCGGGGCGCCATGCCGAACCGGGCAGGCGCCAGAAACGAAGAAGCCGGAAGCAGGCTTGCGCCCGTTTCCGGCTGGTCCCCCGTTAACCCGGGCCCGCTCAGAACGACAGGTTCTGGATCACATCGGCAGTATTCACATCGACCTGTTGCGTCACCACCGCACCGCTGTTGCTGGTGGCCTGCACGCTGTACTTGCCGCCCGCGGCGCCGTCAGGCTGCAGCGGGATCGGCAGCGAGGCCTGGTAGGTGCCGATCACCGGCGCGGCCACCGGCAGCGCCCGCTCGGTCACGAACAGGCTGTAGGCTCCGGTATTGGTTTCCGCGGCGGTCGCCGCGATCTCGAAGGTGCCGCCGTTGACCAGTTGCAGCGCGCGCAGCGTCGCTTCGGCCGAAGCCGGCGTCACCGTGCCCGAGACGCGGCGGTACGCGGAAGTCGGCAGCGACATCGGCGATGCCGAATTCGAGATCGCCGTGCTGCCGCCCGCCACAACCGGCACGCTGCGTACGAT
The DNA here is from genome assembly GCF_015549295.1 of Cupriavidus sp. IK-TO18. Classification (NCBI taxonomy): domain Bacteria; kingdom Pseudomonadati; phylum Pseudomonadota; class Betaproteobacteria; order Burkholderiales; family Burkholderiaceae; genus Cupriavidus; species Cupriavidus sp. IK-TO18. The sequence continues at coordinate 90,167 of NZ_JADGMP010000008.1, read as the reverse complement.
GCCCGTGCCACGGCCATTGGCTTCGCCCGGCACCACCACCACGTCGACCGCGCCGGCGGTGCTGCTCTGCTCGATCGGCGACAGCGTGAAATTGCCGTTGGCATCGGCCACCGTCGCCTTCACCACCACGCCGTTGCGCTCGGCATAGACGCGTGCGCCCGGGGCCGAGGCCACCACGCCGGTGACCGCGCCGCTGACCACCGTCGGAATCGCCGTCACCACCGGCTTCAGGCCATAGGTGCCGTTGCCGCGCGTCACCACCGACTTGCAGGCATCGAAGTCCAGCACCAGGTCGGTGAGCGTGCCGGACGCGACCGTGAACGAGCGGTTGATCTTGATGCCGGACTGCACCGCGCTGGGCGTATCGAGCGCCTGCTCGGTACCGCCGGTGGGCACCACGGAGTTGGCCAGCGCACCCGAACCGCCCCCGCGGTTCGCGTCGAGCACCAGCCGTACCTGCTGATAGTTGCCGGCCGGCAGCACGGTCTGGCCCAGTGTGGTCAGCACGCCGTTGGTCAGCGACAGCAGGTCGATCTTGCGCGCGGGCACCACGTCGATATCGACCCAGCCGCCGGCGCCGGGCTCGGCATTGGCGCTGCTGTGCACGCGCACCTTGTTGACGGTTACAAAGACATTGTCATAGCCGCAGGCGGGCGCATCGGTCATCGAGACCTTCAGCGTTCCCTGGCCACCGGAATCATCGCCACCGCCACCGCCACAGGCGGCCAGCGCGAGCGCGCCGCTCAGCGCCAGGATGCGCAGCGGCGTGGATGAGTGTGAAAGGTTCAGCACGGTGTCTCTCCAATTTTTGTCATAGGTTGATCGGAGAATATGCTGCGAAACGCATACCCGGTGTAAGCCTTTGTAATGCGTTGTAAGGAAGCCTCGCCTCAGTATCCTGAACGACGCTCCGATCACACAGCAAGTGGGTGCGTTGCGTCATCAACTTCGGTGAATTCCAAACATCTCGCCTTCCTGCCTCAAGTCGGCAAGCGGGTGCACCGTATACAGCGGGGTGGAAATCCCACGAACAAACGCCCCCAACGATTCCCTACGAAGGAACTCCCCCGATGTTTAATACCCTCCGCGCCCGGATCATGGCCCTGTGCGTGGCCATTGTCGTGGCCGCGCTCGCCATCAATACGGCGCTGAACCAGTCCGTCGCCAGCCGCTACAACGAAGACGCCATCGACAGCAGCCTGGCCGCCGTGCAGAGCGGCCACACCAGCGCCATCGTCGAATGGGTGGCGTCGCACAGCCAGATGATCAATTCCCTGCAGGACGCCGTGCTGCAGCCCGAACCCGATGCCGCGCTCAGGCAGATTGCCGATGCCGGCCGCTTTGCCAACGTCTACGTCGGCTATGCCGACAAGACCGCCAAGTTCTCCAAGCCCGAAGGCATCCCGCCCGACTACGATCCCACCGGGCGCCCATGGTACAAGCAGGCCGCCGCGGCCGGCAAGCCGGTGGTCACGCCGCCTTATGTCGATGCCGGCACCGGCAAGCTGGTGGTGGCCTTCGCCGTGCCGGTGATCCGCGACGGCGGCATCAAGGCCGTGGTTTCGGGCGACGTCGCCATGGACACCGTGGTCGCCAACGTCAAGGCGATCCATCCGACGCCGGCGAGCTTCGGCATGCTGGTCGCCAAGTCCGGCGAGATCGTCGCGCATACCGACGACAAGCTCACGCTCAAGCCCGTCACCGACCTCATCCCCGCGCTGACCGCGGACACGCTCGGCACGCTGGCCGGTGCGACAACGCCGCTGCAGGTCGATGTCGGCGGCAGCGCCAAGCTGCTCGGAGCGCGCGCCATCGCCGGCACCGACTGGATGGTCATCGTCGCGCTCGACAAGGCCGAGGCCACCGCCGGCATGCGCTCGGTGCTGATCGCCTCGGTGATCGCGCTGGTGCTGATCGCCGGCGTTGCGGCCATCGTGGTGTGGGGCGTGGCGACCATGTCGCTGCGCGGCCTCGGCACCGTGCGCGACGCCATGGACGCCATCGGCTCCGGCGACGGCGACCTGACCCAGCGCCTGCCGGCGCACGGCAACGACGAAGTCGCGCAGATCGCGCGCGCCTTCAACACCTTTGCCGACAAGCTCTGCACCACCATGCGCCAGATCCGCGAAGCCAGCGAATCCGTGCGCGCCGCGTCCGACGAGATCGCCGCCGGCAATATCGACCTGTCGCGCCGCACCGAATCCGCCGCCGCCAGCCTGGAGCAGACCGCGGCGTCGATGGAAGAAATCACAGCCACCGTCAGCCAGTCGGCCAACTCGGCGCAGCATGCCAACGAGTCGGTCAGCACCGCCTCGCGCGTGGCCGCCGATGGCGGCGTGGTGATCGGCGAAGTCATCGCCACCATGGGCCAGATCGAGAACGCCTCGGTCAAGGTCTCGGACATCATCGGCGTGATTGAAGGCATCGCCTTCCAGACCAATATCCTGGCGTTGAATGCCGCCGTGGAAGCCGCGCGTGCGGGCGACCAGGGCCGGGGCTTTGCCGTGGTCGCGGGCGAGGTGCGCGCGCTGGCCCAGCGCAGTGCGCAGGCAGCCAGGGAGATCAAGACGCTGATCGAGTCCACGGTGGGCAGTGTCACCTCCGGCTCGGGCCAGGTCCGGCGCGCCGGCGAGACCATGGACGAGATCGTCAGCAACGTGTCGAAGGTGACCGGAATTATTAACGAGATTACTCACGCATCGATGGAACAGACGCGCGGCATTCAAGAAGTGAATAAAGCGGTCAGCCAGCTCGATGAGATGGTCCAGCAGAACGCGGCGCTGGTGGAGCAGTCGACCGCGGCGGCCGCGGCATTGCAGACGCAGGCGGGAAGCCTGGCGGGGGCGGTGGGGCAGTTCAGGCTGGGGTAAGGGGGCTGGCCACGCGAAGGCTGGCCGCAGGCCGCCTTCGCGCCGGCTTAAGCGGCGGCCGTACGTTTGCGGCGCCCGCCAATCGCCCCCGATGCCGCCGCACCAAGAATCCGCCGGAACGTCGGGCATTCCATATGGCTCGGCGCCGGGCACGCAGCCGCGTGCCGCAATCCGTCCCGCATCGCCGTCAGCTTCCGGATGGTCCGGTCCAGCTCATCGGCCTTGGCGGCGAGCAGCTTCCTGTCGATCTGCGGCCCGCCCTGCCGCGAGAACATCCGGGCGATGTCGTCCAGCGAGAATCCCGCCGCCCGCCCGAGCGCGATCAGCGCCAGGCGTTCGAGCACCGCGGCGTCGTACACGCGCCGCATGCCACGCCGGCCGATCGGGGCGATCAGGCCCTTTTCCTCATAGAAGCGCAGCGTCGACGCAGGCACGCCCGCCTGCTGCGCCACTTCGGCGATATCCAGGCTTGTCACCGCTTGACCTCAAGTTGACTTGAACTGGCACAGTGTAGCTTCGCCGCCGCGATGGCGTGCAGGAGGACGCAACCATGGGTGACAAGCAGGCAACAAGCAGTGGCGCCGGCGAACAAGCCGCGCTGTGGAACGGCCCGACCGGCCAGGCATGGGTAGCGCAGCAGGCGCTGCTTGACCGGATGCTCCAGCCGATGGAAGCGCTGCTGGCCGGCGCGGTCGATGCCGGCCAGCAGCACTTGCTCGACGTAGGATGCGGTGCGGGCGCTACGACGCTGGCCCTCGCGCGGCTGACCGGTGCGCGCGGGCATTGCACGGGCATCGACATCTCCGGCCCGCTGGTGGACGTGGCGCGGTCGCGCGCGCAACGGGAAGGCGTGCCGGCCACGTTCGTCCACGCGGATGCACAAGCCCATGCCTTCGCGCCAGGCAGCTTTGACGCCATCGTGTCGCGCCTTGGCGTGATGTTCTTCACCGACCCGGTCGCCGCGTTTGCCAACCTGCGGCGTGCCGCAAAGCCGGGCGCCGCGTTGCGTTGCATCGCCTGGCGCAGCGCGGCAGACAACCCCTTCATGACCACTGCCGAGCGCGCCGCTGCGCCGTTGTTGCCGAACCTGCCACCCCGCCAGCCGGGTGGGCCTGGCCAGTTCGCGTTCGGCGATCGCCAGTTGGTGCGGTCCATCCTCGAGGACAGCGGCTGGACCGCCATCGACATCACGCCGGTCGACGTGGCATGCGCGCTGCCGGCGCACGCGCTGGAAGACTACTTCACGAGCCTGGGCCCCGTCGGCCTGGCGCTGCGCGACGCAGACGCAGGCACGCGTGCCCAGGTTGTCGAAGTCGTCGGCAACGCCTTCAGGCCCTATGTGCAGGGCGAGACCGTGCCCTTCACCGCAGCCTGCTGGATGATTACCGCGCGGGCGCCCGCCGGCCCGGAGGCAGAGCACACAACTGAGCATGGCTGACGCCACGGTTTCGGGCCTGCCCCTCCACGACCGGGAATGCCTGGGTTGAGTGCGCTACCGCACCGAGCTTCCGTTGCGCAGGTCGAGAATAGGAACCCTTCGGCGCCATCGCGCACCGCATCCCGCTACTGCGGGAAAATTGCATGGCAAGGCTTCCTGGCCGACTGGCCGCCTGCGTCGCGTTCAGCCTGATGCTCACCACGGGTGCGCAGGCGTCGGATATTGCCTGCCATCATGGACTGGGTTCGCAGGCCGCCCGCTGCGACGGCCAGTCGGCCCCAGGGAATACGTGCAGGCATGCGGACAAGCCGCCCAGTGGCGCGGCCCTCATTTGCGATTACACAATGCTCCGCGGCGCGTATGAACGCGTCTACGCGGAGCAGTTGCAGGGCTTGCGCACCGGTGAGTTCGGGCCGGACGATATCGCCGCATGGCGAAGGCTACGGGATGCCTGCACCTCGGTGCCGTGCCTGGACAGGGCCTTCGCCAACTGGCGCGACTACGCGAGGCAGAAACCCATTCCCGCCGCCGACGCGCCCCCGGGGGTGCCTGCACAACCCGCGCGCGCTACCAGGAAGAGCAAGCCGGATGCTGCCGGACAGAAGGCTGAGGTCCGGCAGCCTACGCCTGTCGGGAAGCCGGAGCCGCGGGTGAAGCAGCAGGAGCGGCAGCAGGAGAGGCAGCAGGAAGAGCGGCACGAACGGCAGCAGCGGGACACGCTGCCGGCTACGGCCGTGGCGTCTACAGCAAGCCGGGAACAGCCCGCCCCTGTCGAGAAGAACCGATCGCTCCCCGATACCGTCTCACCACCTGCACCGCAGCTTCCGCCTGAGCCTGTGGCCGACAGGAACATCAAGGCGCTTCCCATCGCGCCGGTCACGATCGACCCGCCGCTCCCGGATTCCGCCTCAGTGCCCGCGCCACAGCTCAGGCCCGAGGCCGCGACCGGAAGAGAAACCCCTGAGCGCCCCATCGCCTCGGTTGCGATCCATCAGCCACCTCGCGGCCCAGCCACCCTATGGACCCCCGCCTACCCCGTGGATGGCACCTTGCCACGCAGATGGGAAACGCTTGTCGCGCTGGCGTGGCTGGGGCTGTGCGGGGTGTGCCTGGCCTGGTGGTGCCGGAGGCGGCGGATTGAATGGCTGCCGGATGCCGCGCGCCGACGCGAACGGACGCGGACCGCGGCGCGGATCGTGCTGGTATCGGCGGGACTGATCGCCGTGAACAGCATCGTGCTGTTCTGGATCCTGGCGTAACGCCGGTCATGGCCTTGCGCTCAGGCCGGGATACCCCTGCCGTTCCGTGCGCGACCGCACCGAACATCCGCCGCAGAGCCCCAGAATAGGAGCCCATCGACGCCCCGCTTGCGCCGCCTCCCTCGGCTTGCCCCGGGCGACAGCATGACAAGGCTTCCGGGCCAACTGGCCGTTTGCATCTCGATCAACCTTCTGCTCACCGCCGGTGCGCAGGCGTCGGATATCGCCTGCAAGCACACGCTGCGTCAGCCAGCCGCGCGCTGCGACGATCTGTTCGCCTCCGGCAGCCCGTGCAGGGAGCACCGGCAACCAAGCGCCGCCACCCTGATCTGCGACTACGCGATGCTCTATCGCAATCACGAACGCATTCATGCGCAGCAGCAGCGACTGCTGCGCGCCGGGGAAATCGGGCAGGACGAGGTCATCGCATGGCGCCGGCGCCGGGATGCCTGCACGTCGGTGGCATGCCTGGACAACGTCTTTGCCAGCTGGCGCCCGCACCGGAACCGCAAGCCGGAGCCTCGCGCCACCGCGTCGCAACCCGAGGCGCCCGTGCACAGCATTGCGAAGAACGAGCCGCAAGCGGCACCAAAGATGGCGCCCAGGCTAACGCGGCCGAACGAGCCGCAGCCAGCGCCACCGGACATCGCGCCGCAGCCTCCGCCTGGTCCCGTAGTCGAATCGGGAATTCTTGAAGACCCCGTCCCCCGCGCCGCAGTCGATCGTCCGCCCCCGGCTTCCATACCGCTACGTACGTCGCCGCCGCGCGCGCAGGCACCCCGGCAAACCGGATGGGAATCGCTTGGCACGCTGGCGTGGCTGGGCATGTGCGGCGCGGGCATTTGCTGCTGGTCCCGCAGGACGCGTGGGGAATGGCTGCCGGGCGGGCACCGCCTGCGCGAGCGCCTGCGCGACGCATCGGCCATGGCGCTGACGGTCAGCGGGCTGCTGGTGCTGAATGCGGTGCTGTTCTTATGCATCCTGGGAGCATCCGGCTCATGAGGCCGGGCCGCCGTCGCGCAATGCGACGCAGGCCTGCGTTGCCGATGTCAGCGCATGCAACCCGCCCGCTCACTCCGGCAACGGATACTTCCGGGCATTCATCTCCATCTTGGCGCGCACCGCGGCGTCAAGGTCCACACCCAGCGCCGTCACCAGCTGCGTCAGGTAGATGGTGATATCGGCCAGCTCCTGCTCCACATGCTCACGCTTGTGCGTCGACATGACCTGACGCGACTCATCCTCGGTCTGCCACTGGAAGATCTCGACCAGCTCGGCCACCTCGACGCTCAGCGCCATCGCCAGGTTCTTGGGGCTGTGGTATTTGCCCCAGTTGCGGGCCTCGCCAAAGGCAAAGGCGGCTTGCTGGAGGTTCTGGATATCGATCAGTGGCATGGCGGGATGGCGTTGGCGTTTCATGGCGCCCAGCTACGTCGGCGCATCGGCAGCGGGGTGAAACCCGCAATTTAAGCACGACCACGCCCGCTCGACAGCCAAGCCTACCGGGCTTACGCTACACAGGTGCATCGATCGTCGCAGCGGAGGTCTCCATGCGCCCGACTCCCGGCCTGGCATTCGCCACCCTCGCCGGCACCGTTGCCTACCTGGCCATCGCAATCGCAGGCTGGGGCGGCATCGGCGCCTTCTTCGCGCATCCCGCGCGCGTGGCACTCACCATCGTGCTGTTTGCACTGGCCGTGGCCGCGCTGTTCTCGGGCGGCAACATCAGCAGCGGCATGCGCGAAGACCGCGGCAACCGCTGGGTGCTGGGCGCGTTCGGCGTGCTGGGGCTGCTTGCGGCTTACCTGCCGGCCTATACCGACCGCATCGGCTTCTGGACGCTGGACGGCGATACCGTGCGCTGGATCGGCGTGGCCTTGTTTGCCACTGGCGGCGTGCTGCGCTTGTGGCCGGTGTTCGTGCTCGGGCGGCGGTTCAGCGGGCTGGTGGCGATACAGCCCGGGCATACGCTGGTGACGACCGGCATCTATGGCGTGATCCGGCATCCGAGCTATCTCGGGTTCGTGATCAGTTCGCTGGGGTGGGTACTCGGGTTCCGCTCAGGCGTGGGCGTGGTGCTAACGCTGGCGATGGTGCCTGTGCTGGTGGCGCGGATCCGCGCGGAAGAGGCGTTGTTGCTCGATCAGTTTGGCGATGAGTATGCGGCGTACTGTGGGCGGACGTGGCGGATGGTGCCGGGGGTGTATTAGACGGTCGTCCATCGCGCCGTGCAGCAGTGCAGCGGCTCATTCAATGAGCCTCGCCCATCCACGTCCACACCACCAGCGCTTCGTCGGCGGGCGACAGCCCGAAGCGGACCATCGGCATGCCTTTCTGCCTGACGATGCTGGATTTGCTGGCCACCCACGCTGCCTGCGGGTGCCCGGGCGGAAGCGAGGCGCGCCACATGCCAGACAAGGGCGTGATCTCGTCCGAGCGCACCGTGACGGGACCACCCGTCTGCGTCGGCGGCGCGTTGACGCGAAAGCGCACGCCATCCAGCAGCCTGTTCCAGAGGGCAATGGCTTCCTCGTCGCTCAACGATGCCGTGTCTGCGGCCCCGACACGATTGGCGGCCACCTTCGTGTACATCTTCGCGTTGATCCAGGCGGGGTGCAGCGTTGAGCGTTCCTTGCCCACGGCCTCCCATTCGAAGTCATGCGTGCCATCCGCACGGCGGACCAGCGATTCCTCGCCCTGCCAGACGCCGACCGTACGCTTGCGTTCCCGCAAGGTCGTCAGCTTTGGATAGCGGTGGCCGAGATCCTTCTTTTGCTGGGCGATCGAGGCCAGCAATCCGACGTCATCGGTGTCGTCAACGGTCGCCAGCTTGTTGGAGTCCACCGAAAAGCTGACATCCGGAAAGCTTGGCAGACGGATACCTGCGCTGAAGATTTCCTGGAATGTGCCGGATGCGTCCGCGACGAAGCCGTGGTCGATGCAGACGCCTGGAGCAGTTGGAATGTCGGCGTTGTCGCGTGCGCGGATGCCGGCTACCAAAGGGGCGAGCTCCTCGCCGCCGTAGAACCATTCAAACAGGTGTGAGCCATTTGACACGAATGTCCTTGCCTTTTCGACTCCAAATGTTTTCGCATTTTTGCTCTCAAACGATCGAACTTCGATGCTTTTGTGAATAGGTCCCGGCCCGAAATAGGGAATCTCGGCAGTCTTGTTTGCCGCAAGCACTTTGTCGCGATACGCCTGCGCCACCTCCTTCAGTTCGCCAGCGGCTCCAATGTGTGCGACGATCTTTCCCGGAAACTCTTGGAAGCCCCACAGCAACTTGGCTTCCGCCGGCACCTCCATCACGTAGCGTCCAAAACATACCTGCCTGGTCTTGGCGAAGAGCGTTTGCAAGCGCGGTGACAGTGCAGCGGGTTCCGACATGTTCTTCCCCGGATAGGTATGCGATTGGCAGGCCGCGACCAGCAAAGCGGCAAAGCTTATGGTTAGGGCTCGGCGGATCATTGATCCCACCATTCGGCGGTGTTGGCGATCTTGATGATCGAGTACAGTGTGCTCGCCAATACCTGATCGTTCTTGTAGCTGTCCTGATGCTCGTAGCCGGTCTGCCGGAACAGCGTACCGCGCACGGCTTCGGCCGAGGCTTTGGCCGGCACCGTCTGGTCCCCAGCGTCCTCCGGAGGCTCCAGGCGCAGCGTCAACGGCTGACCACTCTTGGTGCGCACCACGATGCGGCCTTCGGCGTCCTCGCTTTGTAGCGTCCATGTGAGCGGGTCGCCGTGCGGCGCCAGATCGGTAGTGTCCGCGCGCCAAGTCACACTGCCGTAGGCTTTCTGGTCACTGTCATGACCATAGCTGGCATAAGTGGTGGGGTGATACAGGTCCTTGATGTTTTTGTGAAAGTCCAGTGCGTCGGCAATCCGCTGTTTAGCCAATGCGTAAGGATCCGCACGTTCATACTTCTTGTCGGCAGGATTGATCCACTCCGGATTCAGCAGCCGCCACCACGCCTGCGGGTTTCGCCCATAGATGTCATAGACCGGATCGCCAATAGCCACGGGCGCCGCTGGCTTGCTCACGCCCAGCGTCCGGTGCAGTTCCAGATCATCCCGGTACGCTTTCAACGGTTCGTCCGACACGATCGGCAACGCCATCACCTGACGGTAGTCGCATGTTTGCAGCCGCAACCAGCCGCGCGGATATGAGGCGTTCGGCAAGAGTTCCAATGCCCCGGAAGCATTGGCAAAGACTGCCGTCACTTCCTTGCCCGTTCTGCCCAAGACATCCCGCGTAAGCTCCCCAGACAGACTGGTCTGCGCCTCGAAGCCCGCGCGCACGCGCCTGTAGGCCGCCCCGGCACCGAGTGCTGGCTGTACACCGTGGTAGATCCCGAGAATCTTGTCCTTCGCGTTGCCGTAGTCCGGATGTAGCAGCGCGCGGGCAACCAGCCCGCCCATGGAATGAGTGACCACGATCACCTTCCCGCACTTCCGCCCCTTGGCCTTGTACATTCCGATGATCTCGTCGATGCGACTGGCAATCTTCCGCGCCGACGTACCGTTGCTTTGCAGCCAGTTGTAGCCCATCGCGTAGACCGGGTACCAGCAGTTCGACACGCGCCGGATATCGTCCTCGGTGAGCGCATCGCCCGCGCCGCCCCAGTAGGCGGGATCGACGCCCAGCACCTTTACCTTCCTGCCGTGCTTCCAGGTTGGCGAGAGCTCCTTGGACGATGGGACCAACATGTCGTTCATATGCGCCTCCAGCAGCTTGATCACGGTGCCGTACGTCTCGAACATGACTTCGCTCCATCCGCGCCAGCGCGCCTTCTGCGCCGCCGTGGATTCATGATTGCCGCGCCTGGCTTTCCATTCCTCGCCGGCTGGCGGTAACGGTGCGCTCATCAGCAAGCCGATATCGGGCAGTCCGTCCGGCACATTGCTGTGACGCTTGTCGGAGTCCACCGTTTCCGCGCCGGTCATGTCGAACTTGCCGGCATCCTCGGTGATTTCATAACGGTCCACTTCGGTCGCGTCGGGGTCGAAGTTCCGTTGCCGCAGGGCTGGCGAATCCCTGCGACGGGCAAGGGCGTCCCAACGGTCGTCGGGACGCCATGCGATGTTGTCAGTACGCCCGATCTCCTTCTGGCGCGTGCGGCTCATGCGCAAATTACTGCCCATGATGCCCGGCAGAAAGATGATGGGAATCACCCTGGCAGGCGGCACCTGCAGGCTCACGCGCCGCTTGTCGGTCGAAGGCGTCAGGGCAATGGTGGCACCGGCGTGCCCACCGATTTCCTCGCCGGTTTTCAGGTAGATGCGATCAGATTCCATAGAGCACTTCCGCCGTGTGAGAGGTGGAGCTCCTTTATAGCCAGCGCCCGCAGAGGCAGGTATCGGATTGCTCTGGTCAGCTGGTAGGAATCGACGTCATCTCAACGATGCTAGTCGTGGGCTGTAGATCAGAAACCGATGGGTAGTGTTTGCAAGTCGCGCATCACCACTAGTGCCAGCGGTATCAGCGGGATCGCCAGCAGAATCAAGGCGCCATCCGCAGCAACCGTCAGTGGCGTCATGACAACCAGCGCTTCCCTCGCGCCGTTCGGCAGCGCTTCCCTGACCTCGACCCGGTAAGGCTGATTCAATGGCCTGGTGCCCGCCGGCATGCTGAATTTGGCAGCGGAGTAGCGGGAGCCTTGCAAGGCAAACCACCGCACCGCGCGGGTCGTCGATAAATCGGTGAATCCGAAGGCCTTGGCGGCCAGCCGGTCCTCCTGGCTTGCCTGCTCGAGAATCAAGGCAAACTGCCCTTCGACATCGCCATTTGCCTTGACGTTAAAGACATCAAAGCGGGCCGACATTTTCCGGTGCAGCGGCGAGTCCAGCAACTGCACCAAACCCTCCGGTACATCGAAGATGTAGTGATACTTCGGACCAAGAACCGCCAGCCTCTTGCCGTCCGCGGTGACCAGCACCTGGCTGACCGTCTCCTCGTATCGCCGGTACTCGGTTTTAGTCGCCTTGTCCATCAAGGCCTTGGTGGCGCATCCGCCAGTGCCAAGCAATGTGAGGGCCGCCAGGGTGAGAAGTGTTCTGCGGTGGATGCGATTCGTCATCTGGGGAGTGGCTGGCGCCAGTCGATGGGAATCGAATATCAAAGCCTACGTCAGACACTCACTCAATAGCGCGAATCCAAATTGCATACGGAATTTTCCCGAATCTCGTCTGGCATCGCCGCTCGCGAAGACGCCCATCGGCCCTGATCGTGCTCCCGGCCCCTATGCTCGTCTCATCAGCCATGCTTCAAGTGCGTGAGCAGCGCATTGGCAACGGGGTCCGAGGACGCCGGGTTCTGTCCCGTGATCAGCAAGCCGTCCGTGCCGGCATGTCACTCGTCGGCGGGCACCGCGCTATCCGCGCCCTCGCCAGCGTATCCATTTGGCACACGCAGATTCCGCCTTGATCTACATCAACGGTCGCCACCGATCCCGCCACTATGCTGGCGAGCGCTAAAGGATAGCGCTGAACAAAAGAAAGACACAGACATTACGGGTACGACATGCCGCATCACACCCTGGATATCGAGATCGAACGCCTGGTATCGAAATCAACGCTGGAGTGCGAGCCGCTGACGCCCGTCAGCGAAGTTGTCGCCAGAATGGCGGAGCGCCGCTGCAGTTCGATCGTCGTGATGGACCAGGGGCGCGCTGTCGGCATCTGGACCGAACGCGATGCGCTGGCGCTCGGCGACTCGTGCGACGCGCTGTGCGGGCCGATCAGCGCGCTGATGAGCCATCCCGTGCAGTCCCTGCCCGGCCGCACGCGCCTTGGCGATGCGGTCGTCCATTTCAAGAACAAGGGTATCCGCCATTGCCTGGTGGTCGACGACGCCGGACGCCCGCTCGGCATGCTCTCGCAGACCGATCTTGTCATGGGCCACGGTGCGGAATTCTTCCTGCGCACCAGGCCGATCGATTCGGTCAGATTGTCCCGGCCTGTCGTGCTGGCGCCCGACACCAGCCTGCCCGACGCGATGCACGCCATGCGCACCGGCGGGCTGAGCGCCATCATCGTCCGCTACCCCGCAGGCGAGTACGGCATCCTGACCGAACGCGATATTGTCCGCCTGGCAGCCGCCAATGCGCTGGGCGGCACGGTGGCCGAACACGCAGCGCGCCCCCTGCGCGCATTGCGGCGATCCCAAAGCCTCTACGCGGCTCGCCAGACGCTGATCGAACACCGCATACGCCATGTCGGCATATTTGACGACCAGCACCACGACCACGGCGAACTGGTGGGTGTGCTGAGCCTGGCCGACATCCTGAGCCATATCGAATACGAGTATGTGCACGAGCTGCAGCTGGCGCTGCGCGAGCGCGATGAAGCCCTGCTGCAATCCGCCTATCACCTGAAGCTGGCAGACCGCGTGTTCGATGCCACGCTCGACGGCGTCATGGTGACGGACCGCAACGGGGTGATCGAGCGGGTGAATCCGGCCTTTACGCAACTGACCGGCTATTCCCTGGCCGAGGCCATCGGCAAGACCCCGCGCATGCTGAACTCCGGTAAACAGGGCCCCGAGTTCTATCGGTCGCTGTGGCGCCAGCTGCGCGAGCATGGCAGCTGGCAGGGCGAGATCTGGAATCGCCGCAAGAACGGTGAACTCTACCTGGAGTACCTGTCGATCTCCGGCATCTACAGCCCCGATGGCGACTGCACGCACTACGCCGCCATCTTTTCGGACATCACCCAGCAGCGGATGGACGAGGAGCGCCTGAACCACCTGGCGATGCACGATGCCCTCACGGCCCTGCCGAACCGTACCCTGTTCAGCGAGCGCCTGAAGCAGGCCATCGCCCGTGCCGAGCGTGCCGCCAGGCGGGTGGCCGTGATGTTCATCGACCTCGACCGCTTCAAGCTGATCAACGACACCATGGGGCACGGCGTGGGCGACCAGGCCCTCAAGGTCATCGCCCGGCGGCTCAGGGAAGCCGTTCGCGAAAGCGACACGGTGGCGCGCCTGGCCGGGGACGAATTCACCGTGGTCATCGAGGACATCGAAGACATCCGCCACGTCGCGCAGATTGCCCAGGGATTGCTGAGCGCGGTCGGGCACCCCATCGACACCAACGGACAAACCGTGTTCGTGACACCGAGCATCGGCATCAGCATCTACCCCGACGACGGCACCGACCAGAAACAGCTGCTGATGCAGGCCGATCGCGCCATGTACGCGGCCAAGGAGGAAGGCAAGAACAGTTTCCGCTTCTTCTCCACGCAGATGACCTCATCCTCGATGGAGCGGATCACGCTGGAAACCGAGCTGCGCAACGCCCTGGCGGCCAACGAATTCCGCCTGCACTACCAGCCGGTCTTCGACCTGCGCAGCGGGGCCATCGTCAGCGTGGAAGCGCTGCTGCGCTGGCAGCATCCGACGCGGGGTCTGCTGGCACCGGGCGCGTTCATCACCGCCGCCGAGGATTCGGCATTGATCATGCCGATCGGCGCCTGGGTACTGCGCGAAGCCTGCAGGCAGGCGCGCCGCTGGATCGAAGAGGGTTTCGCGTTCGGCCGGATCGCCGTCAACCTCTCCGCGCGGCAATGCCGCCACGAGCAGTTCCTGCATGACCTCACCACGATCCTGAGCGATACCGGCTTGCCGCCTGGCAGGCTGCAGCTGGAACTGGTCGAGAGCATGGCCATGACTGGCAATGAGGTGACGGAAGCGCTGCTGGGTGAGCTCGCCCGGCGTGGGGTGAGCCTTGCTATTGATGATTTTGGGACGGGGTATTCGTCGTTCACGTATTTGCAGACGTTGCCGGTGGATACGCTGAAGGTGGACCGGTCGTTTCTTGCTGGTATCGATGGTCGGCGGCGTGACAGTGCGATCTTGCGGGCGATTGTTGCCATGGCGCGGTCGCTTGGGTTGACGGTGGTGGCGGAGGGGGTGGAGAACGAAGAGCAGTTGGGGTTTCTGCGGGAGATTGGGTGTGATCGGGGGCAGGGGTTTTTGCTGGGGCGGCCTGTGGCAGCTGAGCGGTTGCAGCGTGCAGGTTTTGGGGCCTGACGTCATTGGCTAGCCACCAGATGCATGCTTGGCGCGCCCACCACACTTGACCCGGAAGTTCAGTACCGACTTCGCGCCGACCTGAAACAGCCGGCACTCGGTCCGCGTAAATGCCTTAGCCCCCTTTTGGGGGGCGCCAATCAGGCCGGAATGGCACATAGTTGCCATCATGCCTGCTGGCCAGCCTTGGCACACTCAGCTGGTCGCCGATACCCGCCCCCTCGCATTCGCGAGCAGCGGGGCAAGATCACCACGTGCCGCTTTCGGCGCACGCCGGCCTCGGCATCACGCGGTGAGCATGGGACTAGAGTGCGTGCTGCTTGTCGGGTTCGCTGACCTCGACTAGCCTGCTATCGATGTCGATTCTTCGCTGCGCTGCGATACCCATTTGATGCCAGAACGCTCGACCACCCGCTATGGCAAGGCGCTGCAGCGCCTGCGCGAGGTCTTTTCCCCGTTGAACCTGGCGGCGGCGGCATGGCTGATAGCAACATGGGCGTTCGCGGCGTTTCAGCTCGTGAGCGAGCGGGACCGCCTGATGCACGACGCCGAGAAGCGTACCCAGGCGCAGGCCCAGGCGTTCGGCGCGTACTCGAAATCCAGCATCCTGCGGCTGTCCGAGTTCCTCCTGGACCTGCGGGCCAGTTGGCTGGCCGGCCAGCCGGGGTTCATCGAGATGGTGCGTGAGCGGCAGAACCTGGTGGTGGACCTGTCGTTCCAGGTGTCGGTGATCGACAAGCATGGCCTGCTCCTCTACTCGTCCATTGCCTCGCCCACGCCCGGCGAGAAAGTCGACCTGAGCGGGCGCGAGCATTTCCGGGTCCATCAGAGCGCGGGCGGGCGCGACATGCTGTTCATCAGCGACCCGGTGAAGGGCAAGGTCTCGCGCAAATGGTCGATCCAGTTCACGCGCCCCATCCTGCGCGCGGGCAGCTTCGACGGGGTCATCGTGGTCTCGGTCAGTCCGGAGCAGTTCGCCAGCTTTGCGCAGACGTTCACTGACCGCGATGGCGAAGTGGCGTCGGTCATCAAGGCTTCCGGCCAGGTCCTTGCGCGCGTGCCGGCCCTGGAGGGCACGCTGGCCAGGACGGCCAGCAACAGGCCTTACCTCGCCAGCGGCTCGCCCCCGTCTGGTAGTTATCGGGCGGTGTCGGGCTCCGAAGGCGTGGAGCGGGTCTTCGGCTATTACCGATTGCCGGAGTTCGGCCTCAATTTTGTGGTGGGCGAGTCGGTCGGCCTGGTGCTGGCGCCCTACGAGGTCTATCGCCGCGTTGCCCTGGCTGGCGCCATGGCTTCCACGCTGCTGCTTGCCCTGCTGTACTACAGCCTGCGCCGCTCCATGGCGGAGCGACGGCGCCATATGGAGGAAATGCGGCTGGCTTCGCTGGTCTATTCGTCCAGCAGCGAGGCCATGGTGGTGACGTCGCTCGATGGCACCATCATCGACGTGAATCCGGCCTTTGCCGCTACCACCGGCTATACAGCCGAGGAGATCAGGGGCCGCTCGGGCTATAGCGTCAGCGGGGCAGGCAATGCGGCAGGGCTGGTCGAACGCCTGCGGGCCACCGTGGCAGCCAAGGGCAGATGGAGCGGCGAATTCTCGATCCGCCGCAAGGACGGCAGCGAGTTTCCCGCCTACCTGACCGTGGATACCTACCTGGCCCACGCGTATGGCGAGCGCTGCCGCGTTGCGCTGATCCATGACATGACCGAGAAGCGCCAGGCGGAGGAAGTCATCCGGCACCAGGCGAATTTCGATGCGCTCACGGATCTGCCCAACCGCCGCATGTTCTTCGACCGGCTGAATCAGGAGATCGAGCGTTCGCGCGGCACGCAGGATGTGCTGGCGCTACTGTTCATCGACCTGGATCGCTTCAAGGAGGTGAACGATACCCTCGGCCACGACCAGGGCGACCAGTTGCTGCTGGAGGCGGCGCGGCGCATTGCGGCATCGGTGCGCGCGACAGATACCGTGGCGCGGCTGGCCGGCGACGAGTTCACCGTGATCCTGCCCGCAGTGGGCGATGCCGGCGTTGCCGGGGGCATTGCCCAGGCGATCCTGGAGCGGATTGCCGCGCCTTACCACCTGGCCGGCGAGCTGGTGGTGGTGTCGGCCAGCATCGGCGTGGCCACCTGGCCCAGGGACGCTGACAACGCCGAGGCCCTGCTGGTGTGCGCCGACCAGGCGATGTTTGCCGCCAAGGATGAGGGCCGCAATCGCTGGAAGGTCTTCACCCAGACGCTGCTGCAGGTGGAGAGGGAGCGCCTGCGCATCACCCAGGACCTGCGCACGGCGCTGGCGTCCGGGCAGTTCGCGCTGCACTACCAGCCCATTGTCGATCTGCGCACGGGCAAGGTCTGCAAGGCCGAGGCCCTGATCCGCTGGGACCATCCGGTGCGCGGGCCGATCCACCCGGCCGATTTCATTGCCGTTGCGGAGGAATCCGGCCTCATCATCGACATCGGCCGCTGGGTGCTGACCGAAGCGCTGGACCAGCTTGCGCGCTGGCAGGTGGTGCTGGGCAAGGGCTTCCAGATCTCGGTCAACAAATCACCCGTGGAGTTCTGCGCGCCTGCGAGCGGGCCCGAGTCCTGGTCCAGCATGATCGAGCGCAGGAACGTGCCGGTGGGCAGCCTCGTCATCGAGATCACCGAAGGCTCGCTGATGAAGCAGAACGCCGATGTCATGGACCAGCTCTCCCGCTTCCAGGCAGCCGGCATCGAGATCGCGCTCGACGACTTCGGCACCGGCTACTCGTCCTTGTCGTACCTGCGGCGCCTGGACATTGACTACATCAAGATCGACCAGTCCTTCATCCGCTCGCTGACGCGGGGCCCGGACGACGTGGCCTTGTGCCGCGCCATCATCAGCATGGCGCATGCACTGCGCATCAGGGTGATTGCCGAGGGCGTGGAGACGGAGTCGCAGCGCGATATCCTGGTGGCCGCTGGTTGCGACTACGGGCAAGGCCACTTCTTTTGTCCGCCGGTGGAGGCCAGCGCGTTCGAGGCGTTTGTGAGCGCCGTGACTTGAGGCGAGCGGCGTCCTTCGGTGTTTTGGTCGGGGGCTCGTCTGGGCTTCGTTCTTGGACCTACCAATTGCGACAATGGAGTCTCGCCAATTTGGCGGACTCCATTCTTCCGTCAGCGCGTAGTGATGGGCGGGTCGAATGAATAGCCTTCGGCCGTCCAACCGATCAGGTTGCCACACCTGACCCGGAAGTTCAGTATCGATTTCGCGCCGACCTGAAACAACCGGCACTCGGTGCCGGGCTCGACATAACCAACGACCTTCGCCGCAGGGTCTAGCATGCCTTCCCATTCCTGGTATAGCGCAACACGTTTCGCCACGACCCGGCTTTCGAAATCCAGGCGATAGCCGCCGACCAGGCCGAATAGAACAACAGCAACCGCTGCGAGACCTAGCCATATGACGTAGGATCTGCGCTTACCAATTTCCCGACGCGCCACCTTCATAGCCCTTCTTGTAGTGTCGCTCCTCAACAAGCCGATTCGATCTTCTCAGCCCCATCAGCACGTCAGCCGGCGAAACCAGATCGAAACCGCGTGGGTCATGCGCAAGAATCCCCGCCAGTTCTAGTACATCAGCGACATTGGTGCTGCACGAATTGCCGAACAGGCTGTACTTAGAGTTCTCGGCGACCCGTCTTTCCAGTTCATCACGGATCAGCTTCATTTCACGCGGTGACACCCAAAGGTACATGCCAATGCCATCCCGATACATGCCAGGATGGCTTCCCGATTCGTCCGACACGGTTTGTGCCGTATTGCTGCGCAGGTACTTAGTATAGGACCCCTTGAAATAGGTCGAAGGTGCGCGGCTGTAAACGGTGCCATCGATCTCTATGGCCACGTGGCCGAACTGTGAACCACGACTAATCAGACGGCCATCGAAGATCACGACTTCGATGAACGCTCGCTCGACTTGAACAGGCTTTGGTTCGTCCGCCGACACGGGCGTGGTCGTCCGCGTTGCCTGGCGAATCAAGGTCTTGCCAGAGGTTGGAGATACGAGCTGATTCGTCATGGCTCACCCCTCAACGAAGATTGTGACGTCTTCCGCCTGCGCGTCAGCTGCCAATAGGTGCGTTCTGCCTTCAACGTCAGTTACGCCAAACTCAGCGTTACCACTGGCTCGACGTATCGCATATTCAGTGCTGGCAAGCGGCTGCGCTGTCTTGCTATCCAACAGCACATAGCGATCGTCGAAGCCGACTGTCGAGTCTGTGCCTGTGTCCGTGTCGCACCGTGGACTACCTGCTCCGACGTAGGCAGACCCTATGCCTCTTGGATACTCGACATTGGCGAATCCGCTAGTTGATGAAATAAGGAGGGCGCCACATGCGGTACGCATCCCATGAAGCGCCACGGAGTAGTTGTGTGCGGTGAATCCGGAGTCGCCCTCGATAATCGGGAAGGCGCCCTTGCACTTCGGGCAAAACACCATATGCCCTACGCCAGCCACGGGCACGCCGTGCACCAGAAAGTTGGGAATGCCTTCCAGAACGGTCCCGCCGTGCGTCGTGCCATCGCCCTTGCAAACAATGCCCTTCATCATGGAGTCCTCTCCCTTAAAAGGTGGAACTCCCTTATAGCCGCGTGCAGTAACGGCATAAATCAGACTTTTCCGGCTTTTTGGAAGGGTAGTCGCCATATGTAGCGACGAGACTTCTGCTTGAACACGGCATCCGAAGAAGTCCTCCAAGCGGGAGATTCCTCACAGCCATCTGCCAACGCCAACCCAGATCCGTTGCCCGATGCTCTTGACTGCATCGACGGCTTCGCGGAAGAGCCCCTTTGCCGTAGCGCGGACCCTGGTCACGACGGCCCCTCCCGCAGAGGCGATCGTCGTCGGCAGGCGCTACACGCGGATCGGCTTGCCCGCAGGCTCGAGCTGGCAAATTTGAAAATTGGCGATATTTGCGAGTCCCAGGACACAACTCAAATTCCTTCCCCGCGCCTTTCGCTATAGATAGCGGGGCAAACATTTGATAACCAGGGAGACGCGCATTGCATACTATCCCTCGCGGTGTCCGCTCTTGCGGGCATGTCCTCCACACTTCCCAGTACCTGTACGTCCTCGTTCAGAACCAGCCGGCGAAAGACCAGCCCAACTGCTGCCGCGTCGCCTGGGAATACCTAGATACCGATCAGCCTGCCAAGGGGCCACTATGCACCGGACACAAAGGGATACCTGCGAAGCTGATAGTGGCGATTTTTGCTGGCTTGGCGCTCGCTCCCCAGGCCTTCGCCCAAGTGCCGTCGCCGGTTTTTGACAGCTGCGTATTGATGGAAAGCTACAAGGCTGGCACATACCAGGAGCTTGGTGGCGAGGCCACCATCAGCGACGACGAGATACGCGGGTATTCGGTCCTGAGCTATCAGCATAAAGGAATCAGCTACGGGTATGCATCCAGCGCCAGAAGCCAAGGGGATCTGCTTATAGTTGGCTCACAAAGGATGTCAATCCTCAAAGCCAAGCGAGTGGGGAAAGAGAGTCCAGAGAGAATCGATCCAACTCAGGCGGTCTACGGGATCGTGCGCTACAAAGCGCGAGCCTACTATTGCGTGGCATCCAATTTTGAAGGGTTGGGGCGAAGCGGCTCGCTTCAAAACATACGAGCTGCCTACATTGCTCCCCTCACTGGTTCCAGCAAGGCGCCAAAGATGAGTGGGCTCTACTATTCTGTGCGGGATATCCGCAAGATCCCGAGATAGCCAAGCGGGCAGATAAGCGGCCTTGCCCGCTTGGTCATTCATCGCTGGGCCCATTGGCCGCCCACCATACCGCGAGCAGGCCCGTCACCATCAACTCCTCGGCATACCGCCTGCGTTGCCAAGGTCTGCGCGCATGCTTGGCAGCAACCATTGCCCGCGATAGTATTGCCTTCGCCATCTCTGGCAACTCCAGACAAAACGAATAAAAACCAGGCGCCCGGCCCGGGGCCGGCGTGGCGGCAACCACCGCAGCGCCGGCATGGCCGATCGCCATTACGGGCGGAAAGGTCTGCGTGATCGAACAAATCGTCATCGTCGGCTTCGGCTGCATCGGCCAGGCTGTGCTGCCGCTGCTGGAGAGAACCTGGCCAAAGGCGGCGATAACCGTGGTCGACCGCGTGCTCGACCACACGCGCATGCAACTCGTAGCCAGACACGGCCTGCATGCCGTCGAGGCCAACATCACCGCCGGCAACCATGAAACGGTACTCGGCCCGCTACTGAGCCCCGGCACCTTCGTGCTGAACCTCGCCCCGTCCGTCTGCAGCCGCGACCTGATCGCACTGACGCAGGCACACGGCGCCTTGTACGTTGACGCCGGCATCGAACCATGGGACTACGAAGCCGACCCGCAAGCCTCGCACCTGAGCAACTACGCACTGCGCGATGAGATGCTCGCCTTCGCCCGCGGCCGCGAATCCCTGCCGACCGCATTGATCGCGCATGGCGCCAATCCCGGGCTGGTGTCCGTGCTGGTCAAGGCCGCGCTGATGGCGCTGGCCGGCAACGCGGGATTGCAGTTGCCCGAGCCTGAAGACCGCGCCGACTGGGCCGCACTCGCGCGCGCCCTCGACGTGCGTGTCATCCAGGTCGCCGAGTACGACAGCCAGCAAGCTCCCGGCTACCCGCGCGACGGCGAATTCGCCAACACCTGGTCCGCCGAAGGCTTCATCACAGAATGCCTGCAGGACGCCGAACTCGGCTGGGGCACGCACGAGCCCACGCTGCCGCCCGACGGTTATCGCCACGGCTACGGCAGCGGCGCTGCCATCGCGCTGGACCGGCCCGGGCACCGCACGCGCGTTCGGTCATGGTCGCCGCAGCATGGCCCCTTCGACGCGTACCTGATCACGCACAACGAATCGATCTCGATCGCCGAGTACCTGACTCTGACCAGCAACATCACCACCGGCCAGCCGCCATACCGCCCCACCGTCTACTACGCCTATCGCCCCACCACCGCCACGCAGGTGTCGATGCAATGGCTGGACGACCGCGCCGCACCGCGCGTGCGCGGCGAACGCATCCCGCGCGACGAGATCCAGTGCGGCGAAGACGAACTCGGCGTGCTGCTGATGAGCGGCCGGCACGGCGCGGTCTGGTACGGCTCGCGCCTGTCCGTGCAGCGCGCGCGCTCGCTGGCGCCGTACAACACCGCCACCAGCCTGCAGGTGGCATCGAGTCTGGTCGCCGGCATGCAGTGGATGCTGGCCAACCCCGCGCGCGGCGTGGTGGAATCCGACGCGCTCGACTTCCGCCCCGTGCTGGCCGATGCCGAGCACTGGTGGGCGCCGCTCAGCGTGCATTTCACCGACTGGCTGCCGCGGCCGGGCGCCACGTCGCTCGCCTTCACCGACTTCCTGCTCAACGACGCCACCGCGCCACCCGTCGTCTGCCAACCTGCAACGTCTCCGACAATGGCCTGCTGATGCAACGCATCCCCCAGACCCCGCGCCGCGACTGGCCGCGCGAACTCGAGAAGGTCGGCTTCCACTTCCATTCGCTGGACGAGTTCAACGTCCCGCGCGAAGTCGACGACAACACCTTCTTCTACTGGCGCGAAGACGCCGCCTACGCCTTCAGCAAGCACGAGATCGAAACGCTGTACGCCGCCGCGTATGACCTCAACCAGCGCTGCCTGGAAGCCGTGCAGCACGTGATCGACCACGACCTGTTCGCGCGCCTGGCCATCCCCCAGGACTTCGCGCAACTGATCCGCACCTCCTGGGACCGCGACGAGCCCACGCTGTTCGGCCGCTTCGACATGACGCTGGACGAGCACGGCGTGCCGAAGCTGTACGAGTTCAACGCCGACACCCCCACCTCGCTGATCGAATCCGCCGTGGCGCAGTGGTACTGGAAAGAATCCGTGCAGCCGCAGGCCGACCAGTTCAACAGCCTGCACGAGGCGCTGGTGGCGCGCTGGCAATGGCTGCGCCAGCACTACCGCAACGCCAGCGTGCTGCACTTTGCATGCATGTTCGACAGCCAGGAAGACATCTGCAACACCGAGTACCTGATGGACACCGCGCTGCAGGCCGGCTGGTCCGTCAAGCTGGTCGACCTGCAAGACATCGGCACCGACGGCCGCGGCGGCTTCTATGACGCCGACGACGTGCCGATGGAAGTCGTCTTCAAGCTCTACCCATGGGAATGGATGGCCACCTCCGACTACCGCGACCAGCTCGCGCATAGCCCCATACGCTGGGTCGAGCCGCCGTGGAAGGCCGTGCTGTCCAACAAGGCCATCCTGCCGATCCTGTGGGAGCTGTTCCCGGGACACCCCAACCTGCTCGAAGCCAGCTTCGACCCCGGCCGCTTCGCCGGCCAGCCGCACGCCAAAAAGCCCTTCCTGTCGCGCGAAGGCGAGAGCGTGACCCTGCTCACCCCGGAAGGCCACGTCCACAACCCCGGCGAGTATGGCGAGGAAGGCTTCATCTACCAGGCCTACTCGCCGGCGCGGCGCTTTGACGGCCGCTACACCACGCTGGGCGTCTGGATCGTCGACGACGTGCCCAGCGGCCTGTGCGTGCGCGAGGAATCCGGGCCCATCGCCAGGAACACCAGTTTCTTCGTTCCACACTACTTCACGAACGCGTAAGCAAATGGCCAAGAAGAAGCCGGGCAGCCAACGGCCGTCGAAGTACGACAGCCCCTACAGCCCCAGGCCCAGCCGCTCCGCCAAGGTGTCATGGCAGGCGCAGGCCTACAACACCCAGCCGAAGAAGTCGCCCACGCTGTGGATCATCGGCGCCTGCGCCGTGGTCGCCGGCGCAGCGGCACTGGGCTCCTGCAGCGACGACGCCGACGACGATCCCGGCGTGACCGTCCGCCGCGCCAGCTACGCCACGCTGCAAGACTGCGAAGCCGACTGGAACACGCCCAACGACTGCGAGAGCGTGCCGGCCGACGACACGCGCAACCTCTACAGCTCCAGCCTGGCCGACGCCGCCAGCAGCCCGGGCGCCAACGGCAGTTCTGGCAGCGGCCATGGCAGCACCGCCTACTACGCGCGCTGGTACGGCCCGTACTACACCGCCAGCGGCACCGTCTATCACCCCGACGGCTCGCAGACCCAGCGCGACATGTCCTCCGGCCCGCTGCGGCCGATGACTGCCTACGACAGCAACGGCATGCGCACGCAGCAGCAATGGGCGCCATCCACGCCGAACGCCGCGATGTGGAAGAAGCCACCGTGCGCCGCAGTTCGCTCGGCCGCGGGCAATCCATGGGGCTGTCCATGCGCGCCGCAGCCGTGTCGCGCGCGCCGGTGGTGTCGCGGGGTGGCTTTGCCAGCCGGTTTGGCAGCTCCGGGCGGTCTGGTGGCGGTTGAGTGTTGCTTCGCTTTCGCTGTGTCTTATTTCCTTCCCTGATCCACTGACAACAAGTCGAACCTATGGTCAATGCCATGCATCCGGCGCTTGCCTACCTGATCTATATCGTCACCAGCTTTGGCTTGCTGGGGTTGTTCCTGCTGGTCTATACGCGGGTGACGCCGCATCGGGAATTCCAGCTGATTCGCGAGGGGAACGTGGCGGCGGCGTTGTCGCTGGGCGGGGCGGCGTTGGGGTTCTCGCTGACGTTGTCGTCGAGCATTCAGCATAACGCTACGTTTGGGATGTTCTTGTTGTGGGCGCTTGGGGCGTTTGCTGTGCAGGTGGTGGCTTACCTGGTGGCGGCGCGGGCGTTGGGGGGTGTCGGTGAGGCGATCTCCAATGACAACCGGGGGGTTGGGGCGGTGATGGGGGTGATTTCGTTGTCGGTGGGGGTGGTGAATGCGGCATGTCTTAGCTGAGGTGGTGGACGCAGGGCCGGCGGTGAAACGCAGCAGGCATTGGGTGCGCATTGGCCTGGCGCTGGTTGGTGCTGTGCTGCTTGGGGATGCTGTTGCGCTGATGGGGATGGGGTTGTTCAGTCTCGGCATCACGTTGCCGGGGGGTATTGGTATTGCGCTCCTGTTGCTCGCGTTGTGTTGGGATGGCGTGGCGCGGTGGCGGAAGGCTGATCGGCGGCGGGAGTTGCTTTGGCGTGCGGGGTGGGGTGCGTTTGCGGTGTGGCTGGTGACTGTCGGGGTGTTCTTTTATGGCATCCGCAGTGGCATGGGCGTGTCCGTGCCGGCGGGGACGTCGGTGAAGGCGATTGTCATTCTTGGGTCTGGTACGCCTAACTGTGAGGCGTCGCCGACGTTGATTGCGCGGCTGGATCAGGGGTTGGTGCAGGCGCAGCGGTGGCCTGGGGCCAAGGTTGTTGTGAGTGGTGGGCAGGACTTTGGGCTGCGGTGTGTTGAGGCGGACATCATGGCTGACTACCTCGTTGCTCGTGGGATAGCGACGGACAAGGTGATTCGGGAAGGACGCAGTACCAGTACTGAAGAGAATCTGGTGTTCAGCCGGCGGTTGCTGGAGGGGCAGGGCGTTGGTGCTGCGGGTGCGATTGTGGTGGTGACCAGCGATTTCCACGTGCGGCGGGCGGTGGGGATTGCGCGGAAGGCAGGATTTGGGAAGGCATTCGGCGTGGGGGCCGAGACGCCGTTGTACCTTCGATTCAATGCATGGCTGCGTGAGTACTTTGCGGCGATCAGCAGTTGGGTGTTGAGGGAGTACTGAGGCGTCAGCTTGTGGCACTTCGCAGTATCAGAACCAGAACGGCGCGAGACCAGTGGGCTCGCGCCGTTCTGCTTTCAGACCCGCGTTGCGCAGGCCTGTGTCCCGTCAGACAAGCGCCTGCAGGCGGTCGGCGCTTTGGTCAATCTGCCGCTTGAGCGGCGACAGCAGGGCGTGGAGGCCGATGCTGTCGGGGACATCGCCGGCCTGCAGGTCCAGCAAGGTCAGGACGGACTGGAGGCCAGCGCTGACGCGCAGCAGATCGTCGCTGGCTTCGAGGATGTGGTCTTCGAGGGTGGCGGCTTTGCTGGGTTGCGGTGGGACGGCTTTGGCGCGGCGGCGGAACTGGGCGCGGTCGGCTTTGGCCAGGTTTTCGGCTAGTTGGGATTGTTTTTGGGCGAGGGTGGGCTCTTGGGGAGCCGGGGTGATGGGTTGCATTGCGAACCTCCTTGCATTGGTGATAGAGGCCCGCCGTCCGCTGTCAATCGGGTGGGCGAGCACGAAGCAGGGTTGACAGACCGGATGCAAGGGCCGGCGAGCCCGAGGGCTCCCCCGCCGCGGCTCGCCCGTAAGGGTCTGCGTAGGCGAAAGACGAGAGGATACCGCCTCGTAGCTCGTCCGGCTTGCATGGATTCAGGCTGTCAAACCTGGTCGACCATTGCTGTGGTGACGCAGCCAGTTTCCATCGGCAGTCTGCTCGGAACAATGCAGCGGAGTCTCAAAACATACGGCAACCAGCGCTGACAAAGCTAAAGCGGGGGCCCTCAGATGCTTCTGATCCAGAAGCGTTCACACTGAAATCGCCTCGGCCCTAGTAACGGTATTCATGCTGTTTGCCGTACGCAGAAGCGGCAGGTTGGTGAAGCCTCGCTCGAACAAACGGCCACTGTGCAAATCGAATGGTAAGACCCAGAGCCTGAGTTCCGGGTCGAACTCGAATACAGGAAGCGGCTCCTTAAAGGCACTCCGCCGAGGGTAGATAAGCGCAAGCTCGCCTTTTCCGGATAGATACTTCTGGCCGTAGGCGAAGAGCTGATAGAAGTCGGCTTGGCTGAGACCATAGTTCTTAGTCTTGTTGGCACCGTCAACCAACTTCCACTTGGTGTCTAGCACCCAACGTCTTCCCGATTGCTCAATGAGCAGGTCCGGCCGTAGCCGAAACATTGCGCCGCCGTCGTGCAAGCACAGGGAGCGGGCGGTTGCTTGCGTGATGAGACGCGCATCCGGGTGCAGTGCCCTGCCGAGATGCGCGGCCACGTAGCGCTCGAACAGCTTTTCCATCGGAAAAAGTAGGCTAATGCCTTGCCACGCGCCCACGACAGACAAAGGCATTTGCCGCGACAACACAAGCTCACACCAAGGCTTTACTGCTTGGTAGTGCGCCATAAGCCGATCAGTCCGCCAGCGCTTGAAATCCTCGGCCACGTCAGCGCTTCTGGGTATCTCATGGAAGAGCGTTCGCAGCTCCTGCGCGAGCCGCCAGCTGGCCGGGTTCTGCGTCCGCTGACAGCTCTGTTCCACCGCTAGCTTAAGCAGCCGATTCTCCGGCCGATCCGGGGAATAGATGTCGTGGCGAATTTGGAAGATGTGCTGTCGGCCCGGCGGCAAGCGAAGCTGTCGCACGGTGTCCAACTGTCCTCTAAGGTGGCGTTCCGCTGCTTCGACGCGCCCATAGTCGGACCGCACACCTCGCTTGATCAAATGGTCCAGTGCGGATAAAAACTGCGCTATGACCCACTCGGTCAGCGGCGCATTGAAGCGCTGCAGTGCAGTCTCGCCAACCTCCCGCACCGGAAGGTCCATTGCACCGGCGATCATTCGGCACATCAGTGCTCGACTGGTCGCCGCGTCGGTAGCTTCTTCCTCGTGCTTGGGCAGAATTTCAATCCGCGTGCCGCAAGGCGTTTCAATGACGCCGACATAGTTGTCGAGCCTCAGCCAGCGTCGGTCTTCCACTTGAACCAGAGAAGTTCCGGAGGGGCTGATCTCCGCATTCAGGCGGCACAGCCACTCAAACGCTGACGCCGAAATCTGGGCACGGTCGAGAGAGGCTTCGGCGATGGGAGCCGTCGTTAGCCTGGCATACTCCCGCACGGTGACAGAAGCGCTCACGCGCCTGTCCCTCCCAGAGGGTCGATTACCCCGATGTATGCCTCTGCTTGGGAGAACGCCAGCTCATTGATCGTCCAGCGTTGATTCTGCTCTCCAATGCCAACGCCTTCACCGAAGAGCTGCGCCACATTACTGGTCGGCTTGTGCACGAATCGATGTTCGACTGACTTGCGGTGATCATTAAACACCCACTGGATGCGCAGCCAGTCTTCAAAGAAATACTCCTGCAACAAGGGCAAGATCTTCGCGCGGAAGACTTGCGCCAAGGCATCCAGCGTCGGTGACTCCACTAGGGGCATGAAATAGGCGTGCCCAATGCAATGATCCCGATCCAGCAGCAACTCGATACGCTCGTTCATCACTTGAAGCAACGCCGCGACGTTAATGCCGTCAATATCAACGTCTTCCAGCAGCTCCGGACGCGGCGGCATTTCGCGGAAGCTGAATCGCCGCCTCAGCGCCAGATCGAGCCCGGCGAGCGAACGGTCGGCCGTGTTCATCGTTCCAATCAAGTGAAGGTTTGGCGGAACGCTAAAACGATCCTTCGAATACGGCAGCGTGACCTCCAGCGCCTCGGGGCATCCCGCTCGCTTGGAAGGCTCGATCAGAGTAATAAGCTCTCCCAGAACGCGGGAAACATTGCGTCGGTTGATTTCATCGATGATCAAAACCTTGGCGTTGCGCGTTGGCTTCGCTGCTTCTGCATTTGGTCCGGACGCAACGGCTGGGCTCGTCAGCAACCGATCGACGAACGCAGGCAGGATATTGTTGTACCCGTTGACCAGATAGGGCTCCAGCGTGGAGTTCTGCAGCTTGTCGAAAACACGCTTTTCGCGGATGTCCTCAATCGTAATCTGACCACCGCGCACGAAGCTCGCAAGGAGTTCCAGCATCCGCATGCTGAATGCCAATCCGTTACCGTTCGGCTTTTTCAGCTCGAGAATGTCCGCCGACGCATACGTCACTTGGTATCCGCTACCAAACTTCTCACCAACCTTAAAAGATGCTGCCGTGGCCGCACCATCCGCGCGATTGGATACATCACTACTACGAAGCGCTAGACAGATACTCTTGAACACACCGTCCACGACCGAATAGCTTAGTTGGCCGTCTTCCGTCTGCTCCGCACGAATGCCCTCGACAAAGTCTTCGTAGCTAAAGCTTTGATGGAAGGTGACAAAGCGGATGTCTCCGGCAGCAACCAGAGCATCAAAATGTGCCTTCAATGCTCGCCGATCATCGCCATGTGCGGCGAGGAACTCGGGCGACAGCACTTCCAAGGCGGCGTTGATTGTTTCGTATGTCTTTCCGGTTCCCGGCGGGCCGAAGAGGATTTGATTTAGGGGCGGCATGGCATCGGCGGCAATCGAATTAGCGCTACGAGACTCGACCGTATCCTTGTTGGGGGCTGCTGGCATTGCTCGTTCTAATCCCGGGTGGGTCGCGGCGGCGCAGTTCATCGGCGATGGCTCGGAAAGTTCCGAGCCTTTGAATCGCCTCAATTGTTACCGAAAAGTGGAAATTTCGGTACAGCCGCACCCGTCAGCCAAAATGTGCTCTTTTTTCGCCACCAGTTCGGGTGCGGTCTTCGTTGCACTATGTTGTTTTGCCATTGCGGCGGCTCGCGACATCATCTGTCGGAACCAAGAGGGCTGGTTTCTAGGGGGCTCGGTGTGGTAGCCGGTATGCCGCTGTAGCTTATTAGCGACAATGCAACGGCGCGAAGCGCGGATGGCGTGCGCCGTTCTACTTGAGGCTCGCTGCCTCGCCGTTATCTGGGCGACGGATGCAAGCTTCGGCACCCTGAGATTCGGGAAGTTGTTGGCATTGCGTTTGAGCCCTAAGAGTCCGCGGCACAAGCGTACCCACTTAGGTGCCATGCTGCATCGCATGAAAAATGGCGCTGAGAAGCGCCATTTTTCATCAACTGCAGCAAGTGGTTTTCACTAACTTGGCAAAATCACACATCAATATTCCGCGCCACCAATGCATTGGATTCAATAAAGTTCCGCCGCGGCTCCACCTCATCACCCATGAGGGTGGTAAAGATCTGATCCGCCGCAATAGCATCCTCAATCTGTACCTTCAGCAGTCGCCGCTGCGTAACGTCGAGAGTCGTCTCAAACAGCTGCTCAGGATTCATCTCCCCCAGCCCCTTATACCGCTGACGAGAAACCCCACGCTCAGCCTCAGCCAGCAGCCATTGCATGGCCCCGTGGAAGTCATTGACAGTCTGATCCCGCAGCTTATCCCCTTCACCCCGCTGCACCTTAGTCCCTTCCGGCGTCAGCCCTTGGAAAGTCTTGGCAGCATTGGAGAGCGCAGCGTAATCAGCCCCATGAACAAAGTCCGCATCCAGATGCGACAACCGCACGTTGCCATGATGACGCCGCGCAATCATCAGCCGATGCTTGTCAGTCTTCTCATCAAACTGCGCATACACATCAGCCGTACCATCATCATTGACGGCAGCCCCAATCAACGTCTTGGCATGCATCTCAGCCAGCTTAGCCTTCAGCGCCACCGCTGAAGCCTCCGCCGCAGCAGCACTATCCAGATCCAGCGTCACGCCGTCCGCAATGGCACGCAGAGCATCCGTATCCACCACCCGCGACAGGCGACCAATCACGCCTTCCGTCAGCTGGTACTGACGAGCCAGTTCGGTCAGCGCATCACCACTGATCTCACTACCATCCGGCCGCACCAGCACCGCCTTCTCCATCGCCAGCTTCAACAGATAAGCATTCAGCTCGACATCATCCTTGATATACCGCTCTTCCTTGCCATGCTTGATCTTGTACAACGGCGGCTGCGCGATATACACATAGCCGCGCTCAATAATGTCAGGCATCTGCCGATAGAAGAACGTCAGCAGCAGCGTCCGGATGTGCGAGCCGTCCACGTCCGCGTCAGTCATGATGATGATGCGGTGGTAGCGCAGCTTGTCCAGGTTGTAGTCGTCCTTGCCGATGCCGGTGCCCAGCGCGGTGATCAGCGTCAGCACTTCCTGGCTGGACAGCATCTTGTCGAAGCGGGCGCGCTCTACGTTCAGGATCTTGCCCTTGAGCGGCAGGATGGCCTGGAACTTACGGTCGCGGCCCTGCTTGGCGGAGCCGCCTGCGGAGTCGCCCTCCACCAGGAAGAGTTCCGACTGGGCGGGGTCTTTTTCCTGGCAGTCGGCCAGCTTGCCGGGCAGGCCCATGCCGTCCATCACGCCCTTGCGGCGGGTCATTTCGCGGGCCTTGCGGGCGGCTTCGCGGGCGCGGGCGGCGTCTACGATCTTGCCGCAGATGGTCTTGGCGTCGATGGGCGTTTCCAGCAGGAAGTCGGTCAGGGCCTTGCTGACGAGTTCTTCCACGGGCAGGCGCACTTCTGACGAGACCAGCTTGTCCTTGGTCTGCGAGCTGAACTTGGGCTCGGGCACCTTCACGGACAGCACGCAGGCAAGGCCTTCGCGCATGTCGTCGCCGGTGGTTTCCACCTTGGCTTTCTTGGCGACTTCGTTTTCTTCGATGTACTTGTTGATGACGCGTGTCATCGCGGCGCGCAGGCCGGTCAGGTGGGTGCCGCCATCCCGCTGCGGGATGTTGTTGGTGAAGCAGAGCACCTGCTCGTTGTAGCCGTCGTTCCACTGCATGGCCACTTCCACGCCGATGCCGTCTTTTTCGGTGTTGGCGTAGAAGATGTTGGGGTGCAGGACGGTCTTGGCGCGGTTGATGTACTCGACAAAACCCTTCACGCCGCCGGAGAAGGCAAAGTCTTCTTCCTTGCCGGTGCGCTGGTCGACCAGCTTGATATGGACGCCGTTGTTCAGGAACGAGAGTTCGCGGATGCGCTTGGAGAGGATCTCGTAGTGGAACTCGACGTTGGTGAAGATTTCTTCGTCGGCCAGGAAGTGGACTTCGGTGCCGCGCTTGTCGGTGGCGCCGATGACCTTCATCGGGGAGACTTCGACGGGCTGGCCGTCGGGGCCGGGCACGGTCTCGATGATGCGGTTCTGCACATCGCCCTTGGCGAATTCGATGAGGTGGACCTGGCCGTCGCGGCGCACGGTCAGGCGCAGCCACTTGGAAAGTGCGTTCACGCAGGACACGCCCACGCCGTGCAGGCCGCCCGATACCTTGTAGCTGTTCTGGTTGAACTTGCCGCCGGCGTGCAGCTCGGTCATGGCAATTTCGGCCGCGCTGCGCTTGGGTTCGTGCTTGTCGTCGAACTTGACCAGGGGCGGGATGCCGCGGCCGTTGTCGACGATGGAGATCGAGTTGTCGCTGTGGATGGTGACCTGGATCTCGGTGCAGTAGCCGGCCAGCGCTTCGTCGATGGAGTTGTCCAGCACCTCGAAGACGAGGTGGTGCAGGCCGGTGCCGTCGGAGGTGTCGCCGATATACATGCCCGGGCGCTTGCGTACCGCCTCCAGGCCTTCCAGGATCTGGATCGAGGAGGCTCCGTAGGTGTTTTCCTGTTGCGGTTTCTGCTGTTCGGTCATGTCTTTCCTACTTGCGGCGAATACGGATTTCGGGCCGGGCCGGCATGCTCTGGATGCTGGCAGCGGGGCGCGAAGGGTCCGCATGGCGGGTTACTAAAAACGGCAAAAGGGGCGGATCGTCATATCGATCCTGCCCCCGCTGCGGGATGCCTATCCCCAGGACTTCCCGGCCGGGCCGGGTGTCAATGCGTGCCGTTTGCTGCTCCGGTAGCTCGTCTTCTGCGTGTCCTGTTACCGGATCATCAGATGCGCATCGGCATGACGACGTACTTGAAGTTGTCGTCTTCCGGCACGGTGATCAGCGCGCTCGAATTCGAGTCGCCGAGGCTGACCTGCACCTGCTCGCTCTTCAGGTTGGCGAGTACGTCGAGCAGGTAGGTCACGTTGAAGCCGATATCGAGCGCGTCGCCCGAGTAATCGAGTTCCAGCTCTTCCTGCGCCTCTTCCTGGTCGGCGTTGGTGGAGCTGATCTTGAGGACGTGCGTGTCGAGGATGCAGCGCACGCCCTTGAATTTGTCGGTGGTCAGGATCGCGGTGCGTTGCAGCGCCTGCTGCAGCCGCACGCGGTCGATCGCGAAGGCGTTCTTGTAGCCCTTGGGGATCACGCGCTGGAAGTCGGGGAACTTGCCTTCGACCAGCTTGGAGATCAGTTCGATATTGGCGAACGTGAACTTGACCTGGTTGGCGGCCAGCTGCACCGTGACCGGATCGTCGTTGTCTTCCAGCAGGCGCTGCAGTTCCAGGATGGTCTTGCGCGGGATGATGACTTCCTGGCGCGCGCCGACGCCGGCGGCTTCGTTCTCCAGCTCTACGCCGCAGTAGGCCAGGCGGTGACCGTCGGTGGCGACTGCCATGACCTTCTTGCCTTCCACCACCAGCAGCATGCCGTTCAGGTAGTAGCGGATGTCCTGCTGCGCCATGGCGAAGTGGACCATCGCCAGCAGGTGCTTGAAGGTCTTCTGCGGCAGCGTGACGCTGGCGTTGAATTCGCTGGCTTCGGCAACGGTCGGGAATTCTTCAGCGGCCAGCGTCTGCAGTGCGAAGCGGCTCTTGCCGGATTGCACGGTCATGCGCTTGTCATTGAGCGACAGGGCCACGTCGCCGTCAGGCATGGCACGCAGGATGTCGAGCAGCTTGCGCGCGGCCACGGTGGTGGCGACGCTGTCGTTGCCAACGCCGCATTCTGCATGCGTGGTGATCTGGATTTCGATGTCGGTCGACAGGAAGGACACGTTCGACCCGGACTTGCGAATCAGCAGGTTGGCCAGGATCGGGAGGGTGTGGCGGCGCTCCACGATGCCGCTCACGATTTGCAGCGGACGCAGCAGGTTGTCTCGCGAGGTTTTGACCAATTGCATTGAATTTATCCTTCGTCGTTTGTAGTCGGCGACCGCAGAACGCAAACAACTCCAAATTCACTTAGGAATCAAGGAGTTAATGTGCCATTGTACCAAGGATAAGCCGCTGCGGTGAAGCGGGGCGGGACCGGCGGGCGGGCCAGCTGTGCACAAAAAGCCACGCTGGCGCTGACTGCGCTTTGCCATCCCGGCCCGACTCACCGCAAAGCCTTATCGGTGGCCACTTTCCGGACTTTTGCTCCGGCGATGCTGACGTTAATTCCCCAGGCGCCACGGGTTGTCCGTGGCGCGCACCCTACAGTATGCCAGCCTCGGAGGCCGGCCCTTCAAAATGCGCCTTTCCCGGTCTACGGCCGGGAACGACCATGCATCAGCCCTTGAGCGTTTGCTCCAGCACGTGCAGCTCATGGTTGAGCTGCGCATCCTTGCTGCGTTCGTCGGCGATCTTGCGCACGGCGTGCAGCACGGTGGTGTGGTCGCGGCCGCCGAAGAGTTCGCCGATCTCGGGCAGGCTCTTCTGCGTCAGCTCCTTGGCCAGGTACATCGCGATCTGGCGCGGTCGGGCAATATTGGCAGGCCGCTTTTTCGAGTACATGTCAGCGACCTTGATGTTGTAGAAATCCGCGCAGGTCTTCTGGATGTTCTCCACCGAGATCTGGCGGTTCTGCACCGTCAGCAGATCCTTCAGCGCTTCACGCGTCACCTCGATGGTGATGTCCTTGCCGTGGAAGTTGCTGAACGCCAGGATCTTGCGCAGCGCGCCTTCCAGCTCGCGCACGTTGGAGCGCAGGTGCTTGGCGACAAAGAAGGCAACTTCTTCCGGAACGTTCACGTTCTCGGCGGCGGCCTTCTTCATCAGGATCGCCACGCGCATTTCCAGCTCGGGCGGCTCGATCGCCACGGTCAGGCCGGAGTCGAAGCGCGAGATCAGGCGGTCGTCGATGCCGGTGATTTCCTTGGGGTAGGTATCGCTGGTGATGATCACCTGCGCCCGGTTGGCGATCAGGGCCTCGAAGGCGTAGAAGAACTCTTCCTGCGTGCGGTTCTTGCCGGAGAAGAACTGGATATCGTCGATCAGCAGCAGGTCGAGCGAGTGGTAGTAGCGCTTGAACTCGTCGAACGCCTTGCGCTGGTACGCCTTCACCACGTCGGACACGTACTGCTCGGCGTGGATGTAGCGGATACGCGCGCGCGGGTTCTCCAGCAGCATGTAGTTGCCGATGGCGTGGATCAGGTGGGTCTTGCCCAGGCCCACGCCGCCGTACAGGTACAGCGGGTTGTAGGACTTGCCGGGGTTGTTGGCGACCTGGATGGCGGCGGCGCGCGCCAGCTGGTTGGCTTTACCCGTGACGAAGTTGTCGAAGGTCAGGATCGGGTTCAGGCGCGAGCGCTCGTGGACCGTGTCGCTGGGCTGGTGGCCGGGCATGCCGTTGGGGCCGCCCATCGGCGGCTGCGACTGCGGCTGCGGCGCGCGGTAGGAGCGGGCGCTGACTTCTGCGGGGTCCATGTGGACCACGTCGATATCGCCCATGTCGTTGGCGTGCTGGCTGCCATGGCCACCCATCTGGCCCAGATGGCTATTGTTCTGCCCGGGGTGCTGGCCGCCCTGGCCCATGCCGGGCATCGGCGCACGCGCGCCGGCCGGGACCGGCGCGGCGGACGGGTTGCCGTACGGCGGCTGGCCCATGCCGTAGGCGGTCGCGGCCGGATACTCGCCATAGCCCTGCTGGCCGGGCTGGCCGGCCATGGGGTAGGGCGCTTGCCCGCCCATCTGCTGGCCGCCCGGGTAGCCGCCCATCCCCGTACCCGGGGCTGCGTGGCCGTCCATGCCCGGCATGCCCATGGCGCCGCCCTGCTGCGGGTGCGCGCCCGGCCCGATGGCCGGTTGCGGCGCCTGCATATAGGCGGCGGCACGGCCGGAGGCCGCGGGATCGAGCACGAACTGGACGGTGACCTGCGCTTCCCAGTATTCGCAGGCCAGTGCGGTGATGCGCCCGGAGAACTGGCTCTTGACCCAGTCCAGCTTGAAACGGTTGGGCGCAGCAATCCGCAGCGCATGCGTTTCTTCATCGAACGCAACGGGCGCCAGCGGCTTGATCCACGTTTTGAACTGTTGCGGCGTCAGCTCGCGCTCGAGTTGCGCTGCTGCCGCCTGCCAGAAATCTTGCATTGTTTGTTGTTTAGTAGTGGCACCCGGGGATCGCGGCCCGGGCACATCACAAGCGGCGTATACGTTGCGTCGGCCGGGCCTGCTTGCCGAACTGGTAATCACTACCAGTTGGCGTACCCCCGCGGCATGACATGCGACAGCCTGCGAGCGACCGGCTCGCCGCACTGAGCGTGCGTTAACTCATGCGTTGTTCGCGGTGGGGGGCCCGGGTTGCGCCTGCGCCACGCAGCCCATGATGTGTTTGGACCGGGATTGTACCCCCGCCCCTGAGTTATCCACAAAGGATAAGTCTGTGGACAACTTGTGCAAATTCAGTGGATTGTTGTGCACAACCCGTGCTGCAGTGCGGGGTAGCGGGCTGTGGAAAGCCGCGAAACACCAGGCAAAACAGGGACTTTGGCCTGGGTTGTCTTATATGTTGGCGGCGCCTCGGGCACAAAAGTTTATGCACTGGCCACTGTGGACAATGATGCACTGACAGGTTCTTCGGTTTGTGGCATATGTGTCGGCGCACAATGCCGTTTACCTTGACACCTTCTTTAAAACTGGGTTAAATGCCGGGTTCTGCGATGCGGCAGGGGATCACGTATGCGCATCGCCGGGTCTGGCCTGTTCGTGCCGTCCGCGCCCACAGGCCAACGCCTGCACTGCGCCGCCGGCCGGCAGCAAGACAGAACCAGAATCGTCGGCATTACCGCGGCAGTTCCTTGCCAGCGGCAGCCCCATGCGAACCATACGCGGCGGCCACGGCACCCCGGCACCGGCCGAAGCCGGGCACGCCCAGATCAACCAGAGAGTGCAACATGAAACGTACCTACCAACCTTCCGTTACCCGCCGCAAGCGTACCCACGGTTTCCGCGTGCGCATGAAGACCCGTGGCGGCCGTGCCGTCATCAACGCTCGCCGCGCCAAGGGCCGCAAGCGCCTGGCCATCTGAGGCCCGGGCAACCGGCCTGACGGCGCCTGCGGCGCCGTCGATGCCTCTTGCCTCGGGTCCAGGACGGCCGGCGCGATTTGCGCCGGGTTGCCGCCGGGTCCAGCTAGTCAGTCAGCAGTATCTCTCGCCAGCCTTGCCCAGCGTGTCAGCCCATGCCTTCCCCAAAGCCGCGAGGCTAACAAAGACGGATGAGTTTTCATCCGTTTTTGCTTTGCGGCCCCGGCGGCGCAGCACGCATTTCGTGCTGTACGTGCGCGCCAACGGCCAGGCCGAGGCCCGGCTGGGCGTGGTGGTGGGCAAGAAGTTCGCGCCGCGCGCCGCCGAGCGCAACCTGGTGAAGCGCATGGCGCGCGAGCTGTTCCGCCAGCGCCGCGAGGAGCTGTCGGGGCGTGATGTGCTGCTGCGCCTGCAGGCAAAATTCCCGCGGGCGGAATTTGCCACGCGCACGGCGGTCCGACAGGCGTGCGCAGCGGAAATCGCCAGCCTGCTGGAAGTGGCGGCCAGGCCGCTGCCGCCGCCGCCCGCTGCCAACCCTGCACCGCCCGCCCCGCCGCCGGCTTCTGCTCCGCAGAGCCAGCCACCGGGCCTTCCGGCCTGACGGTTCTCACCATGAAGCGAATCCTGCTAGCCCTGCTGCGTATCTACAAGATCGCCCTGAGTCCTTACCTGGGCTCGCAGTGCCGCTTCCTGCCGACCTGTTCCGACTACGCCCGCGACGCGATCGTCCATCACGGCGCCGCGCGCGGCAGCTGGATGGCCGCCTGCCGGCTGTGCCGTTGCCATCCCTTCGCCCAAGGCGGGTATGATCCCGTGCCGGGCACGGAAACCGACACGGCCAGGGCGGACTCCGCCTCGGGCCGTTCCGTCCATGCCGCGGCAGGCCATGCGTCCCATGCGCCTGCCGCAATCCGTCTGCCCAGACCCTGATTTCTCCGACCACAGCCAGACATGGATATCAAACGCACCATCCTCTGGGTCATCTTCTCGATGTCCCTCGTGCTGCTCTACGACAACTGGCAACGCTCCCAAGGCCATGCGTCGATGTTCTTCCCGAGCGCGACGCAGCAGCAGGGCGCTTCGGCGCCGGCCGCCAGCGGCGCGGCCGCGCAGGGCGATGTGCCCAAGGCCAACGTCCAGCCCGGCGCAGCCGCCCCGGCCCCGGGCGCTGCGCCGCAGGCCGCCGCCCAGCCCGCCGGCGAGAAGATCGTGGTGACCACCGACACGGTGCGCGCCGAGATCGACACCGCCGGCGGCATCGTGACGCGCCTGGAGCTGCTCAAGGAGCTCGAGAAGGACGGCAAGCCGGTGGTGCTGTTCGAGCGTGACAATGTGCACACCTACATGGCGCGCTCGGGCCTGATCGGCGGCGACCTGCCGAACCACACCACGGTGTTCACCGCTGCTCCCGGTCCGCGCAACCTGGACGGCGCCGAGCAGCTGGAAGTGGTGCTGACCGCCGAGAAGAACGGCGTCAAGCTCACCAAGACCTATGTCTTCCGCAAGGGCAGCTATGTGGTCGACACCAAGTTCGCGGTGACCAACGCGGGCACCGCGCCGGTATCGCCGACGCTGTACCTGGAACTGGCGCGCGATGGCAGCAAGATCGAGCAGTCGCAGTTCTACAGCACCTTCACGGGCCCGGCGCTCTATACGGACGCGGACAAGTACCACAAGATCAGCTTTGAAGACATCGCCAAGGGCAAGGCTACCGTGCCTGCCGCCGCCAACAACGGCTGGGTGGCGATGGTGCAGCATTACTTTGCCTCGGCCTGGATCCCGCAGACCGGCAAGGAGCACAGCTTCTACGTCCAGCAGATCGATCCGAACCTGTACCGCGTGGGCATCCAGCAGCCGCTGGGCGAAGTGGCCCCGGGCGCCACGGTGAGCACCGATGCACGCCTGTTCGCCGGCCCGCAGGAAGAACACATGCTCGAGAAGATCGCCCCGGGCCTGGAGCTGGTGAAGGACTACGGCTGGCTGACCATCCTGGCCAAGCCGCTGTTCTGGCTGCTGGAAAAGCTGCACGGCTTCCTGGGCAACTGGGGCTGGTCGATCATCGCGCTGACGGTGCTGATCAAGCTGGTGTTCTTCCCGCTGTCGGCGGCGAGCTACAAGTCCATGGGCAAGATGAAGGACCTGCAGCCGCGCATGACCGCGATCCGCGAGCGTTACAAGAACGACCCGCAGAAGATGAACCAGGAGATGATGGGCCTGTACCGCACCGAGAAGGTCAACCCGCTCGGCGGCTGCCTGCCGATCGTGATCCAGATCCCGGTGTTCATCGCGCTGTACTGGGTGCTGCTGTCGTCGGTCGAAATGCGCGGCGCGCCGTGGCTGGGCTGGATCAAGGACCTGTCGGTGCCGGATCCGTTCTACATCCTGCCGATCGTGATGGCCGTGTCGATGTTCGTGCAGACCAAGCTGAACCCGACGCCGCCGGATCCGGTGCAGGCCAAGGTCATGACGATCATGCCGCTGGTGTTCTCGGTGATGTTCTTCTTCTTCCCGGCCGGCCTGGTGCTGTACTGGGTGGTGAACAACATCCTGTCGATCGCGCAGCAATGGCAGATCAACCGGATGCTCGGCAAGGGCAAGACGGCGGTTGTGGCCAAGAGCTGATTGAATGTTGCGTTGATGTAGCAAGCGGAAAGCCCGGCGGATGCCGGGCTTTTTGTTTTTGTGGCTGACGTGGCGGGCGTATCCTACTGGCCTGCACCTCACGTCCGGAGATCCCCATGAGCTGGTCCGCCCGCCAATACGTTGCCTTCGAAGACGAACGCACCCGTCCCGTGCGCGATCTCGTCGCCGCCATCCCGAACGAGATCGTGCGCAATGCAGTGGATATCGGCTGCGGCCCCGGCAATTCCACGGAGGTATTGCTGGCGCGATATGCCGGCGCATCGATCACCGGCCTGGACAGCTCCGGCGACATGGTCGAGGCCGCACGCAAGCGCCTGCCTGACGTGCAGTTCCGCGTGGCCGACATCGGCGCGTGGGACGATCCCGGCCCGTACGACGTGATCCTGGCCAACGCCGTGCTGCAATGGCTGCCCGACCACGCCAGCCTGTTTCCCAGGCTCGTTTCCAAACTCTCGGAAGGCGGCACGCTGGCCGTGCAGATGCCCGACAACCTGGAAGAGCCCGCGCACCGGCTGATGCGGCAGGTGGCAGCGGAAAGCCCGTGGGCGCAGCAGCTGGCCAGCGCCAGCAAGGCGCGCGCAGAGCGTTCGCCGGCGCAGTGGTACTACGAACTGCTGCGCCCGCTGTGCCGGCGCGTGGATGTGTGGCTGACCACCTACCATCATCCGCTGGCCGGCGGCGCGGCGGCGGTGGTGGAGTGGTTCAAGGGCAGCGGCCTGCGGCCGTTCCTGCAGCCGCTGGACGAGGCCGGGCGCCTGGCGTACCTGGCGCGCTATGAAAGCGAGATCGCGAAGGCGTATCCCGCGCTGCCCGACAAGTCGGTGCTGCTGCCGTTCCCGCGGCTGTTTATCGTGGCGACGCGCTGATCGCCATCTGCCGCACCAGCCGGCTCAGGCGGGCTTGTGGCACACCGCCTCGATGTTGTGCCCGTCCGGGTCCAGCACGAAGGCGCCGTAATAATCCGGGTGATAGCGCGCCCGGAGCCCCGGCGCGCCATTGTCCCGTCCGCCCGCCTCGATCGCGGCGCGGTAGAACTTGTCCACAAGCTCGCGGCTGTCCACGCGGAAGGCCACGTGGACCGGCGGCCGGTTGGGCTCGCCGCGGTGGATCCAGAAATCCGGCTTGCCCGGTGGCCCAAAGCCCGCCACGTCGGTACTGCCCGTGACGCTGGCCGGAAATTCCTTGACGAGGCCGTAGCCGATGGCGCCGAGCGCGGCCAGGTAGAACGCGCGGCTTTTGGCGTAATCGCTGACGCTGGCGCCGGTATGGTCGATCATGCTTGGCTCCTTGCAGGGTTGGGGCTGGACTCAGGCCAGGTCCAGCACGCTCATGGTGGCGTTGAAGCGGCTTACCAGCACCGTTTCGCCATGCACGTCCGCAAACACATCCGCCTCGACCACGATGATCGAGCGGCCGGACTTGAGCACGTCGGCGCGGCAGCGCAGCCGGTCGCTGCGCACGGCCCTGAGCAGGTTGATCTTGAATTCCGCGGTGACCACGTGCTGGCCCGCTTCGAGGATGGTGGTGGCCGCCGCGCCCGCGGTGTGCTCGGCCATGGTGGCCTGCACACCCGCGTGGACGATGCCGCCGTGCTGCAGGTGACGCGCGGTGATCGCCAGCGTCGATTCGCACCAGCCCGGCCCGCAATCCGCCAGCGCGATGCCGACATCATTGACGAAGGCGGCCTGGCGGAAGCCGGCCGCGATGGTGTCGCGCAGCAGGAGACGCTCCTGTTCGGTGGTCATGGCGGGTCCTCGTACGGTCACTGCTACGGTCACTGCATCACCAGGCGGTGTGCGCATTGCAGCGCGACCGCGGGCCGCTGTCAACCGCGGCAGCGCCTGATGCGCCGCCCGGGCACGTTCGCGCGTGCCGTCGCCTACACTGGTGGCATCTGCGTCTCCACCGGCGCGCCTGACCGCATGAAGACCGCCATGACTGACGCCCAGCCGCCCACGCTGCGCCGCAAGACGCATCCGGTCGTTGCCTTTGCCGCGCTGACACAGGCCAGCCTGGCGCGGATCGACACGTCCCTGCAGGATCTGCTGCACCGCGACGAAGCGGAAGACCTGCACCAGCTACGCGTAGCGGTGCGCTATGCGCGCGCGGTGCTGTGGGCGCTCGCGCCAGCGCTGCCACTGCTGGAGCGCGAGCGTTGGAAGCGCGAACTGCGCACGCTGGCGCGAGCGACCAGCGAGGTGCGCGACTGGGACGTGTTCCTGGCCGAGACCGTTGCCCCGGCGCACGGGAAAGCGCCGGACGATCCGGTGCTGGCCGCCGTGGCCGAGGTTGCCGCCACACGGCGCAACAGCGCTCGCGCGGCCATGCTGGCGACACTGGTCAGCTACCGCGACGGACAGTTGCCTGTCGTGCAACGCGATCTCGCCCACCTGGGCCACCTTGCGGAAAAGGTCGCCGCCCGAGGCAAGGCCGGGCGGCGCGACCGCCTGGGCCCGTTCGCAAGCCAGCGTGTGCGCCGCGGTCGCAAGCGATTGCTCGCGCTGAAGCAGGCCGCACAGGGCGGCGACCTGGGCGCGGTGCATGACCAGCGCATCGCGGGCAAGCGGCTGCGCTACACGATCGAGGCGCTGGCACCGGTGCTACCGTCGCGCTATACCAGGCGGCTGCACCGCAAGCTGATCAGGCAGCAGACGCGGCTGGGCGGCTTTGTCGACGCCATCGTCGCGCGCCGGCTGATGTGCGAGTGCCTGGACGTGGCGGAGCTGCCCGACGACGTGCCGCCGCCACCGCCCGGCGCGAGCTGACGCCCCGCCCGACATGGCGGCCGACCCACCGCGCCGCGCGGCGCTCCTGCAAGTGCAACCCGCGCCACGCCAACTGCAATCGATCTGCGACAATACCGCATGACTGCTACCCAGGTTCCCATTGCCGCCATCGCCACCGCGCCCGGACGCGGCGGTATCGGCGTGGTGCGCGTCTCGGGCCCCGATGTCGGCCCGGTCATGCGCGCCGTCTGCGGCCAGGCACTGAAGCCGCGCCATGCCACCTACCTGCCGTTCCTCGACGGCCACGGCAAGGTCATCGACCACGGCCTCGCGCTGTACTTCCCCGCGCCCAATTCATACACCGGCGAAGAGGTGCTGGAGCTGCAGGGCCACGGCGGCCCGGTGGTGATGCAGATGCTGCTGACACGCTGCCTGCAGGCCGGCGATGGCATCGGCCTGCGGCTGGCCGAGCCGGGCGAGTTCACGCGCCGCGCCTTCCTCAACGACAAGCTCGACCTGGCGCAGGCCGAGGCGGTGGCCGACCTGATCGAAGCCAGCACCGAAGCCGCGGCACGCTCGGCGGCGCGCTCGATGGAGGGCGAGTTCTCCAATGCGATCCGCAAGCTTGTGGACAAGGTGATCCACCTGCGCATGCTGGTCGAGGCCACGCTGGATTTCCCCGAGGAAGAGATCGATTTCCTGGAGCAGTCCGATGCGCGCGGCCAGCTTGCTGCCATCCGCAATGATCTGGGCGGCGTGCTGGCGCAGGCCCGGCAGGGCGCGCTGCTGCGCGAAGGCCTGTCGGTGGTGCTGGCGGGCCAGCCCAACGTGGGCAAGTCTTCGCTGCTCAACGCGCTCGCCGGCGCCGAGCTGGCCATCGTCACGCCGATCGCCGGCACGACGCGCGACCGCGTGCGCGAGACCATCCAGATCGACGGCATTCCGCTGCATATCATCGACACCGCCGGCCTGCGCGAGAACGCCACCGATGAAGTCGAGCGCATCGGCATCGAACGCACCTGGGACGCGATCCGCCGCGCCGACGTCGTGCTGCACCTGGTCGACGCCACCGACTACCTGCGCCACGGCCTGTCCGAGATCGACGACGCCATCGACGACCGGCTCAGCGGCCATCTGCCACCGGGCTCGCCGATCGTGCGCGTGGTCAACAAGATCGACAAGGCGCCGGCAGTGGGCGACACGATGTTTGGCGGCAACCGCCCGCACGTTGTCGCAGCGAACGGGCCAAACCCGACGGAGATCTGGATCTCTGCCCGCACTGGTGCAGGCATCGAACTGCTGCGGCGCGAGTTGCTGCGGCTGGTGGGCTGGCAATCCGGCAACGAAGGCACCTTTCTCGCGCGCGAGCGGCATCTGACGGCGTTGCGCAATGCGCAGTCGCACCTCGATATTGCGGCGGAACAAGCCGAGCATCAGGCGCAGGCGCTGGATTTGTTTGCGGAGGAACTGCGGCTGACGCAGGAGTGCCTGAACAGCATTACCGGGGAGTTCACCAGTGATGATTTGCTGGGGACGATTTTTACGCGGTTTTGTATTGGGAAGTGAGGCGGTCGCAACCGGAACGCGCCACCATCCTCTCCCATGCGCCTAACCCTCATCACCTTCGGCACCCAAGGCGACTGCCGCCCCATCGTAGCCCTCGGCCTGGGCCTGCGTGACGCCGGGCATGACGTGCTGATGCTTGGCGAACGCTCCGCCGCAACGCTTGCCGCCGGGCATGGCCTGCCGTTCGCGCCGATGGCCGGCGATATCCAGCAAACCCTGCAGCCCGGCGGTGCCTTGCACAAGCTGATGACGGAGGGCGGCAACGTGGCCGAGGCCACGCGTGCGTTCGGGCGCATTGCGGAGGAGAACACCGAGGCGTGGATGGCGCAGCTGGCGGAAGCGGCGCGCGATGCGGATGGCATTGTATTTTCGGGGCTGACGGCTTATGTGGCGCTGTCCGTGGGCGAGCAGCTGCGCAAGCCGGTGATCGGCGCGGGCATGTTCCCGATCTCGCCGACGCGGGATTTCCCGTCGTCCCTGTTGCCGCCGTTGCGCATGCCGGGCTGGGCCAACCGGGCCAGTCATGCGGTGATCAACTTCGTGCTGTGGCGCATGTTCCGCAATGCCACCAACGCAGCGCGCGCGAAGCTGTTCGGCGTGGCGCCGCGCCGGGCGATGTGGCGCGATTTCCCGTCGCTGTACGCGATCTCGCCGCACCTGGTGCCGCGCCCGCGCGACTGGCAT
The DNA here is from genome assembly GCF_015549295.1 of Cupriavidus sp. IK-TO18. Lineage (NCBI taxonomy): Bacteria > Pseudomonadati > Pseudomonadota > Betaproteobacteria > Burkholderiales > Burkholderiaceae > Cupriavidus > Cupriavidus sp. IK-TO18. The sequence goes on along the minus strand of NZ_JADGMP010000008.1, from coordinate 46,268 downwards.
GCGGACTGGCTGGTGACCGGCGCGTGGAACATGCCGGCGCAGCCGGCCTGGAAGCCGGGCGCTGCGCTGCGAGACTTCCTGGCGGCCGGCGCGCCACCGCTGTATATCGGCTTTGGCAGCATGGCGGGCTTTGACCGGCAGAAGGTGGTCAAGGCCATGCTGCAGGCCGTCGATGGCCGGCGCGCGCTGTTCTATCCGGGCTGGTCGGGCATCGATGTGTCGGCGCTGCCAGCCAACTTCCATGTGATCGGGGCCACGCCGCATGACTGGCTGCTGCCGCGCGTGGCGGCGGCGATCCATCATGGCGGGGCCGGCACCACGCACGCGGTGGCGGCGGCCGGCGTGCCATCGATCGTGCTGCCGTTCGCGGGCGACCAGTTCTTCTGGGCGGGACGGCTGGCGGCGCTGGGCGTGGCGCCGGCGTACGTGCCGGGGCACAAGATCGACGCAGCGCGGCTGGCGTCGATGATCGCCTTTACCGAGCGCCCCGAGACGCGCGGCAAGGCCGCCGCGCTGGGGCGCGCCGTTGCGGCGGAGCGCGGGGTGGAGCACGCGGTGGCTGCAATCGGGCGCTTCTGCGCTTCGGGTGGCGCATAATCGCGCTTTCGCCTTTTTGCATGCTCCCAGGCAGACCGCCAGATGTTGAACCGTACCCAGCAGATCCTCGTTGCCATCGTCGCCGTGGCTGTCCTTGGCATGTTGTGGCTTGCCGGCAATGACCGGCATGAAGACGCCGCCGCACCCGCTGATTCCGCAACGCCGGCGCAGGCCAGCGCGCCCGTTGCCACGGCCAGCGATGTGCGCGGCGTGCCGCGCGACGGCACGCTGGACCCGGTCAGCATCGACCCGCAGCGGCCCGCCGACCGCCTGCCGCAATACCAGGCCGGCGCCATCCTGGAGGACTACCGCAACGATCCCAAGGCCGCGGATGCGCGTTACCTGAACCGCTACGTGATCGTCGAAGGCGTGGCCAGCGGCGTGCGCCGCGAGGGCGAGCAGGTGTTTGTCGATATTCGCACCAACGATCCCGCCGCCAATGTGCGTGCCTTGCTGCTGCAACGGCAGATCTGCGGCCCGGCGGGCCGGGTCTGCGAAGTGGAGGCCCGCGCCACCATGGTGCGGCGCGGCCAGAAGGTGGCGGTGGAGTGCAACGGCGCGGGCGTGGCCGATGGCGTGCCGCTGCTGCGCGACTGCCTGCTGCGCGGCGGCGCCAACTGAGCGCAAGCCTGAACCGGAGAACCTGCGATGCAATCCGTGCTGTCCGTGCTTGCGCTCATCATCCTGGCGGCGACCGCCGCCGGCCTGGCTTCGCCGCGCTGGCTTAGCGAGACCCTGCTGGGCGGCCGGCCCGTGACGCGGCTGCAGGTCGCGGTGGTCGGGCTGTGCCTGGCTGCGTTCTGCCTGATCCTGGTGGGCCGGCTCGCGCAAGGCGGGGCGGGCGGCTGACGCGCCACGCCGGCGCAGCAGCGCCGGTTTTGCGTCTCTGTTCCGGGAATTGGCCGGCGCCGGCAGCGCCTACAGTGTGAAGGCACACTGCCCGCATTGCGCGCCGGCGGCAGTGCCCCAAGCCATCCAGGATTCCCATGAACAAAGCCCTGCTGGCCGCCAGCGTCGGCCTGCTGCTGTGCGGCTGCTCGACCTACCAGGCCGTGACCCCGGTCGACCGCCCCGACCGCTCCGATCCCAATACCGCGTTCCAGGTGCCCGCCGGCGGCGGCCCGCGCGGCGACTACGGCGCCAACGGCATGCTGCTGTGCGTGGTGGTGAACCCGGTGAGCGGCAACAACTATGTCGAGGCCTTCCGTGCCTCGCTGGAACACCGCAACTTCGAAGTGAAGATGCTGCAGGCCGAGGCAGCGTCGGCGATGGCGTGCCCGATGGTGGCGTATTACAGCGCGCGCAGCGCCTGGTTCTGGACGTCATACCTGGACAGCGTGGACATCACAGTCTTTCGCCAGGGCGACCGCGTCGGCAAGGCGATCTACAGCGCCAACCGCAGCGCGGGCGGGCTCAACCTGAGCAATCTCGTGGACCCGGCGTCCAAGCTGAACGAGCTGGTCGAGCAGCTGTTCCCGGGCATGCTGCCGCCGCCGGCGCCGTCGGCGGGCACATCGCCGGCACCGACGGCGGGAGCCTGATCAGGCAGACCCTGACCTTCCAACCCGGCTCAGCGTTCGAGCCGGCCCAGCCGCACCACGGTCACACCGGGGCGAAGCTGGCGCAGCGAAGGCATCACCAGCACGCAGTCGGGATACGGCGTCACCACCGGCTCGCCGTCGCGCCAGCCGATGACCGCGCCGGCGTCGGCAAAGGTCTCCAGGCCGGTATAGGGGCCGGCAAAGCGGAAATCCATGCTGGTGGCGACCACCGGCTCGGTCACGCGTACCACCCGCTGCGCGGCGGGCAGCGGCTGCAGCCAGCCGGCGGGCAGGTCGGCGGCGTCGACCACGCCGGCGTGCAGCAGGAAGCGCGCGGTGCTGTCCTGCGCCACCGTCACGGCAGCCGGCTCCCAGTGCTGGCCGCATTCGATCAGCAGCGCATTGCGCGGGCTGGCGGGATCGCCAAAGCCGTCGTAGTCGCGCATGCGGCGGCCTTCGGGATGGCCTTCGTCGACGATCACGTCGGCCGGCGCGCCCAGCGCGCGCGACAGGGCGATGCCCTTGTCGAGCGGGCCCGAGACGATCAGCGGGCGGCTTTTCTCATGCATCGAATGCAGGTCGAGCAACAGGTCGACGGTGTCGATCACCGGGCGCATGGCGCGCGCGCGGCGCAGCTCGGAGGAATCGCGGCTGGTGTCGTCCAGCGTGGCGGCGGTCCATACGCGGTTGAAGTCCTGGTCGACAAAGCGCGAGGCGTCGGGCCGGGCCGGGTCGAAGCTGTGATAGGCATCGACGTTGGCGAAGGCCAGCGTCAGGCGGCCGCGGCGCGGGCGCAGGTGGTGGTCGAGCAATGCCTTGACGGCGATGGCGCCGCAGACCTCGTTGCCGTGGGTCAGGGCGTTGACCATCACGTGCGGGCCGGGCTGGCCGCTGTCGAAGGAGTACAGGTAGGGGATGCCGCTGTTGCCGGGGGCGTAGGGGCGGATGTCGGGGAAGGCGACGTCGACGGGGTAGGCGTCGAGGTGGGCGGGGTGGGTCATGGAAATCAGGTGCTCACAGGGGTGCGCATTGGATCGGTGCCTGGCGGGTCGTTTCTATTTGGTGTGTCGTGGGTACTGGCAGGCGCTGGCAGCACCGACACCCCATCCCTCACTCACGAATCCCAGCCGTCTGCACAATCGTCCGGTAGCGCCCCGTCTCGCGCTTGATAAAGCTGCCGAACTGCGAAGGATTGCCCGGCGTCACTTCCACACCAGCCTCGGCCAGCTTCTTCTTCACATCCGGCAGCGCCAGCACGGCTTGCATCTCGTTGTTCAGCCGCTCCACTACCGGCTTAGGCAGGTTGGCCGGCCCCATCAGACCGAACCACACCCCCATATCGACGCCCTTCAACGCCGGCGTCTCCGCCAATGCCGGCACGTTCGGCGCCACCGCGGCGCGCTTGGCGCCGGTCACACCATAGGCCTGCACGCGGCCCGCCTGGATATGCGGCAGCGCCGACGACAGCACCATCACCGCCAGGTCGATCTGGCCGCCGAGCAGGTCGGTGGCCATGGCCGATGCGCCCTTGTACGGCACGTGCGTGATATTGACGTTGCCCTGCTGCTTGATCAGCTCGCCGGCCAGGTTCAGCGGCGTGCCCACGCCCGACGACGCATACGACAGCTTGCCCGGCTGCGCCTTGGCCAGCGCGATCAGCTCGGCGGCGTTCTTCGCCGGCAGGCCCGGCTTGCCGACCAGCACCATCGGCTGGGTGCCGACGAAGGTCACGGGCGCCAGGTCCTTCTCGCCGTCGTAGCGCACGGCCGGGTTGGTCAGGCGAGCGATCGAGACCTCGCTGCCGGATCCCATCAGCAGGGTGTAGCCATCTGCCTCGGCCTTGACCACCTTGGACGCGCCGATGGTGCCGCCGGCGCCGCCCAGGTTTTCGATAACCACGCTCTGGCCCAGGCGCTTGCCCAGCTCCGGCGCGATGGTGCGGGCGACGAGGTCGACGCTGCCGCCGGCGGTATAGCCCACCACCAGCGTGATCGGCTTGGCGGGCCAGGTGCCGGCAAAGGCGCCGCCGGTGGCGGTGGCGGTGGCAAGGCAGAGTGCGGCAGCGGCCGCGCGCAGGATGGTCTTCATGGTCTTGTCTCTGGGGGTTCCGGAATCTATGTTGTGACCGGATGTTAGAGAGCGCGCGGCCCGGCCGGCATGCGGCTTTGGCAAGTGGGGTTGCCGATTCGGCAATGGCCGCAGCTAGCGCGGCGCCGCCACCGCGGCGCGCCAGAACGCCTCGGCCAGCGGCCGCATCGGCGCACGCGGGCGGTACAGGCGGATATCGAGGGCAAGGTCGCCGCCATCGTCGGCCCCCGCAGCAGTGGCGCCGATCGCGCGCACCAGCCGGCCCGCGTGCAGGTCGTCGGCAATGAGCCGCGCGGGCAGCCACGCCAGCCCCATGCGCTGCCGCACCATTTCATGCACCGACTCGGCAAAGTCGCTGACCGCGATCACGTCCAGCCGCGGCGCCAGCTTGCGGCGCGCGATCTCCTGGTTGACCATGCGCCCCAGCGTCAGCGTCTCGGCATAGGCGATCATCGGCACCGGCTTTTCCTTCGCTGCCTTGCCGGTGCGCAGCCGGTGCAGCGGTGCGCCGTGCGCGTCGGCGGCGCTGACGCACACCAGCCGCTCCACGCCGGCCAGGTGGAACTGGTAGCGCGCGTCGTCCAGCATCACCGGCAGGTCGGGCGGGCTGTAGCACAGCAGGAAGTCGGCATCGCCCTCGGCAAACATCGCCAGCGCGTCGTGCATGGGGAAGGTCGACAGCCGCGTGCGGAAGCCTGCCGCGGCGGGGTCGCCGCGCAGCGTCTCGCGCAGGCCGGACAGCCACGCCGGCACCATCGAGCGCGCCAGCGTCTTGCCGGTGGCGATGGTCACGGTGCTGGCGTCGGCCCGGTGCGCGGCGCGCAGTGCCAGCCGCGTTTCATCGAGCGTGCGCAGCGCGCCCTGCGCGGCTTCCAGGAACAGCCGGCCCTCGGCGGTCAGGCGCACCGGGAACACGCTGCGGTCGATCAGCGGGGCGCCGGCCCATACTTCCAAGGCCTGCATGCGCCGGCCGAACGCGGGCGGGGTCACGTTGCGCAGCTCGGCGGCGCGCGCCAGGCTGCCGGCCTGCGCCAGGCAGACGAAATCTTCGAGCCAGCGGATATGCATGGAAGGCGGGCGGGTGGGGTTGGTCTGCCCTCATTATCGGCAAAACCAGCACGGGTTTTGCTACGCCTGCGCGACCCGGCGGCGCCAGCCGTGCGGCGTCTCGCCGGTCCAGCGCTTGAATGCATGCGTGAACGCGCTCTGCTCGGAATACCCCAGCCGCAGCGCGCACTGCGCCAGGCTGACCGCGGGATCGGCCAGGTATTGCTCGGCCAGCGCGCGCCGCACGTTATCCACAAGCTGTGAATAACTGATGCCCTGCGCCTGCAGGCGACGCTGCAGCGTGCGCACGGGCAGCCGCAGGTGCGCGGCCACGTCGGCGATGGGCAGCTCGCCGTCCTGCAGGCGGGCGCTGATATAGGCACGCGCCTGCGCCAGCTCGTCGGCGCCGGCGGGGACGCAAAGCTGCAACTGAGAGTCGGCGATGCGCGTCATCTGCGCCTGCATGCCGGCATCGGCCTGCAGCGAAGGCAGCGCCAGCAGCGCCGGGTCGATATGCATGGCATGGCGCCCGGTGCCGAAGGCGACCGGGCAGCCGAACACCTCGGCATGCAGGCTGGTGTCGGCCGGCGCGGGGTGCGGGAATTCAACCTGCGTGGCGAAGTAGCGCTCGCCGATCAGCCAGCGCGCGAACACCGACCAGGTGGCCATGTGCAGCTCATGCGCGTGGCGCGACAGCGGGCCGTGCTGCGCGGTCCAGGTCATGCACGCCATGCCCGGCGCTTCGACCAGGCGGGTGCGGCCGATATCGTTGGCCAGCACCTCATAGCGTATGCCCTGCAGGATGGCGTCGCGCACGGTCGGCGTGGTCAGCACCACATAGCCCATCTCGGCATAGTGGCGCGGCACGAAGGCGGCCCCGGCACGCAGCCCGACATGCGGATCGCCGGTGGCCTCGCCGAGCCAGTCCAGCAGCGCAAGGTAGGCGGCACCCGGGATGCGCGTGGCGATCGGCGCACCGGTGGCGCCGAGGATGCCGGCCGCCACGCCGACGGCGCGCAGCTGGTCGGCGGCGGCAATGCCCTGGCGTTCGCCGTGGTCGAGCACGGCGCGAAGGTAAGCGAGCGACACGGTGCCGGATACCGTGGCACCGCCGGCGGTCGGGTTGGCGCGTGGCATCAATTCACCTGTCATGCGGAATCAAGACGGGGCTCCGATCTTTATCCAAACTACAGGTAGCGTCAATGCGGAGTCATCCGCCCCGACAACAACACCGACGCACAGGAGACACCCCATGCCCCCGCATTCCCAACCTGCGCCACACCGGCGCGCAGATGCCGGCGCCGAGGCGCTGCACGCGCTACACGCTCTCTCGCGCCGCGGCTTCCTCAAGGTCGGACTCGGCTTCTCGGCCGCGCTGGCGTGTACCGCGCTGGTGCCGTCGCTGGCCGGATGCAGCGCGGCCGATGCCGCGCCGCAGGCCGGCATGGCCTGGCTGCGGCCCGACGACGTGGCCATGTTCCGCGCGTTGCTGCCCGCCGTCGTCACCGAACTCGCCGAGGCGCCGCCGCCGCGGCGCGAGGCCCTGGTGCAGGAGACACTGCGCAATATCGACACCAGCTGCGCCGCGATGAACGCCGGCGCGCAGGCTGAGCTGCGCAAGCTGTTCGGCCTGCTCGCCAGCACGCCGCTGCGCTGGGCGCTGGCCGGCATCCGCCAGTCCTGGGACGCCACCACGCCGGAACAGGTCCAGGCCTTCCTGGAACGCTGGCGCGCCAGCCGGCTGGCCACGCTCAATGCCGGCGCGGTGGTGCTGGTCAAGCTCGCCAGCGTGAGCTACTACGTGCTGCCCGCCGCCTGGGCCGGCAGCGGTTATCCCGGCCCCAATGCGCCGGTCTACAAGGCGCTGCACGCCTGAATACAGACATGGCCATCGACAATCTCTACGATGCCGGCATCGCCGCCGGCTGGAAGGTGCTGGATGCCGCCACCTTCACCGCCTCCCGCACGCTCGACGCGGACGTTGTCATCGTCGGCAGCGGCGCGGGCGGCGGCATCAGCGCCGAAACGCTGAGCCGCGCCGGGCTGCGCGTGGTGCTGCTGGAAGAAGGCGCGCTGCGCACCTCCGACAGCTTCCGCGACATGGACGAGAACCGTGCCTACCGCGAGCTGTACCAGGAGGCCGCGGCGCGCACCACCGCCGATGGCGCCATCGCCATCCTGCAGGGCCGCGCCGTCGGCGGCAGCACCACGGTGAACTGGTCGTCCAGCTTCCGCACGCCGCCGCAGACGCTGGCGCACTGGGCCGGGCACCATGCCGTCAGCGGCCACGCCGAGGCCGACATGGCGCCGTGGTTCGCGCAGGTGGAAGCGCGCCTGGGCATCGCGCCCTGGGCCATGGCGCCGAATCCCAACAACGACGTGCTGCGCCGCGGCTGCGAAAAGCTGGGCTGGGAGTGGCACGTCATCCCGCGCAACGTGAAGGGCTGCTGGAACTCGGGCTACTGCGGCTTCGGCTGCCCGGTCAATGCCAAGCAGTCGATGCTGGTATCGACCATCCCGGCGGCGCTGGCCGCAGGCGCGACGCTGGTGCACCGGGTGCGGGTGCGCACGCTCGGACACGACGGGCAGCGCGTGCAAGCGGTCATCGGCGAAGCGCTCGGCGCAGACGGTTATACGCCCACCGGCGTGGGCGTGACCGTGCGCGCGCGGCACGTGGTAGTCGCCGGCGGCGCTATCAACACACCGGCGCTGCTGCTGCGCTCGCGCGTGCCGGACCCGCATGGGCGGCTGGGCGTGCGCACGTTCATCCATCCGGTGAATATCAGTGTCGCAGTCATGCCGGAGAAAATCGATCCCTATTATGGCGCGCCGCAGTCGGTCGCCTCCGACCACTTCCAGTGGGCCAACGGCGCCACCGGCCCGATGGGCTACAAGCTGGAGGTGCCGCCGCTGTTCCCCGGCATCAGCGCCGGCGTGCTCAACGGCATGGGCGACGCGCTGCGGCGCGATATCGCGCAGCTGCCCAATACCAACGCCATGCTGGCGCTGCTGCGCGACGGTTTCGTACCGCAGAGCGAGGGCGGGCGCGTGCGGCTGGCCCCCGACGGCAGCCCGCTGCTCGACTACGAGATGAGCGACTACGCCTGGGACGGCGTGCGCCGCGCCTGGCTGAGCATGGCACAGGCGCAGTTCGCCGCCGGCGCGGTCAAGGTGCGGCCGGCCCACCTGGACGCCACCGACTACCGCAGCTGGCCAGAAGCGCGCGACGCGATCGCGAAGCTGCCGCTCAAGCCGTTCCGCACGGCGCTCTTCACCGCGCACCTGATGGGCGGCTGCGGCATGAGCGACGACGCCCGCCGCGGCGTGGTGGACAGCCACGGGCGCCACCACCAGCTGGAGAACCTGTCGGTGTTCGACGGTTCGGTCTTTCCGACCAGCGTGGGGGCCAATCCGCAGTTGTCGGTGTTTGCGCTGACGGCACAGAATGCAGATGCGCTGGCTCGAAATATCACGGCATGATGGATCGGCGCCGCTGTGATGCAGGCGAAAAAAAACCAGTGGCGCTGCCACTGGTTTCATCGCTTGAGCTGCTTGCTCCCTCTCCCGCTTGTTCCGCTTGTGGGAGAGGGGAGCAAACCGGCAGTGAGCGTTACTGCGTCACCGGTTGCTGCGCCGCTGGCGCTGCCTGCTGCGCCACCGCGCTGTCCGCCTTCAACCCGCCGCCCAGCGCGCGATACAGGTCGATCGCGTTGTTCAGCCGCAGCTGCCGCGCCTGGATCAGCGCCTGCTCCGCGGTGAACAGCTGGCGCTGCGCATCGAGCTCGTCCAGGTAGCTGGCCACGCCGCTGCGAAAGCGCAGGCGCGACAGTTCGTAGCGCGCGGCTTCGGCATCGCGCACCTGTTCCTGGCCGGTGACCTGGTCTTCCAGCGTGCCGCGCGCCACCAGCGCATCCGCCACTTCCGCGAAGGCCGTCTGGATGGTCTTCTCGTAGTTGGCGATCTGGATGTTCTTGCGCACGTTGGCCAGGTCCAGGTTCGACAGGTTGCGGCCATAGTCGAAGATCGGCAGCGTCAGCTGCGGCGCGAACGACCATGCGCGTGTGCCGGCATCGAACAGCCCCGAGAACGTCGGGCTGATGGTGCCCACGCTGGTGGTCAGCGAGATGCGCGGGAAGAACGCGGCGCGCGCCGCGCCGATATTGGCGTTGGCCGACAGCAGCTGCTGCTCGGCCTGCCGGATATCGGGACGCTGCTCCAGCAGCTCCGACGGCAGGCCCGCCGGGATATCGCTGATGATGCGCTCGTCCGACAGCCGCATCGGCTCGGGCAGGTTCTCGATGGTGCCGATGGGCTTGCCCACCAGCACTTCGAGCGCGTTCTGCGCCTGCGCGCGCTGGCGTGCCAGCTGCGCCGCGGAGACGCGTGCCTGCGCCACCAGCGATTCGTTGTCGCGCAGGTCCAGCGCCGAGGTGGCGCCGGCGTCAAAGCGCTTCTTGGCCAGCCCGTAGGTGCTTTCGCGCGCCTGCAGCGTGTTGCGTGCCAGCTCGTACTGCTCGGCAAAGGAGCGCTCGGCCAGGTAGGCCTTGGCGACTTCCGACACCAGCGAGATATACGCCGAGCGGTGCGCTTCTTCGGTGGCGAAGTACTGCGCCAGCGCGGCGTTGGACAGGCTGCGCACGCGCCCGAAGAAATCGAGCTCGTACGACGAGATGCCCAGGCCGACCCGGTAGACCTCGGTCACCCCTGGCTGGCCCAGCACGGTGGCCGCCTCGGCCGGGGTGGTGCGGGCCCGCGTATAGCCGCCTTCCACGTTCACCGTGGGCAGCAGGTCGGCGCGCTGCACCTGGTACGTGGCGCGCGCTTCCTCGATGCGCAGCGCGGCCTGGCGCAGGTCGCGGTTGTTATCCAGCGAGGTGGCGATCAGCGCCTGCAGGCGCGGGTCGCGGAAAAACTCGCGCCAGCCGATGTCGGTGGCGCGGCGGGTCTCGCCGCTCTTCACCTCGGCGGTGGCATAGCCCTCCGGTGCCACCGGGAAGCTGTCTGCCACCGGCGGGGCGGGGCGGTCATAGTGGGGTGCCAGCGTGCACCCGGTCAGAACGCCGGCCACCAGCAGCAGTGTGGTCAGGGTCTTGGTCATGTCAGATTTCCTCTTGCGGGTCATGCCACTTCTTGTCCAGCATGCGCTGGCGCTGGCTGCCCTTGAAGCGCTTGCGCACCACCACGAAGAAGACCGGCACCAGGAAGATCGCCAGCACCGTGGCCGTGATCATCCCGCCCATCACGCCGGTACCGATCGCGCGCTGGCTGCCCGAGCCCGCGCCGGTGGCGATCGCCAGCGGCAGCACGCCCAGGATGAATGCCATCGACGTCATCAGGATCGGGCGGAACCGCAAGTGCACCGCTTCCAGCGTGGCTTCGACCAGGCCCTTGCCTTGCGCCTGCAGGTCCTTGGCGAATTCCACGATCAGGATGGCGTTCTTCGCCGACAGGCCGATCGTGGCGATCAGGCCCACCTTGAAGTACACATCGTTGGGCATGCCGCGCAGCGTCACGCCCAGCAGCGCGCCGAGCACGCCCAGCGGCACCACCAGCAGCACCGAGAACGGGATCGACCAGCTCTCGTACAGCGCGGCCAGGCACAGGAACACGATGATCAGCGACAGCGTGTACAGGATCGGTTCCTGCGAGCCGGCCAGGCGCTCTTCATACGACTGGCCCGACCACTCGAAACCGAAGCCCGGCGGCAGCTTGGCGAAGTTCTCTTCCATCGCGCGCATGGCCTCGCCGGTACTGCGTCCCGGCGCGGCCTGGCCCGCGATCTTCACCGCCGGCATGCCGTTGTAGCGCTCCAGGCGCGGCGAGCCCATGATCCACCTGGACGTCGCAAACGCCGCGAACGCCACCATGTCGCCGTTGCTGTTCTTCACGCGCAGCTTGGTCAGGTCATCCGGCAGGCGGCGGTCGGCGCCGTCGGCCTGCACGATCACCTTGCGCACCCGGCCTTCATAGATGAAGTCGTTGACGTAGCTGGAGCCGAACGCGATCGACAGCGTCGAGTTGATCTCGGCCACCGACACGCCCAGCGCTCGCGCCTTCTCGCGGTCGATGTCGATCTGCAGCTGCGGCGCGTCTTCCTGGCCTTCGGGGCGCACGCCCATCAGCACCGGGTTCTGCGCGGCCATGCCGAGCATCATGTTGCGCGCTTCCATCAGCTTGGCGTGGCCCTGGCCGGTGCGGTCCTGCAGGCGGAAGTCGAAGCCCGAGGAGTTGCCCAGCTCGGCGATCGCCGGCGGATTGAGCGGGAAGATGATCGCGTCCTTGATGAACGACAGCGCGCCGAAGGCACGGCCCACCAGCGCCTGCGCGTTCTCGCCGTCGCCGGTGCGCTCCTTCCAGTCCTTCAGGCGCACGAACGCGATACCGCCGTTCTGGCCGCGGCCGAAGAAGGAGAAGCCCGCCACCGTGATCATCTGGTCCACCACCTTGCTTTCCTTCTGCAGGTAGTAGTCCTCGATCTGCTTGAGCACGCCGATGGTACGGTCCTGCGTGGCGCCGTTGGGCAGCTGCACCACCGTGATCATGTAGCCCTGGTCTTCATCGGGCAGGAACGACGACGGCAGGCGCTTGAACAGCACCACCACGCCGGCGATGATCAGCGCGTAGATGATCAGGTAGCGGCCGGTGCGCTTGAGGATGCGCGCGACCACGCCCTGGTAGCCGGTCGACGCGGTAGCGAAAGTGCGGTTGAACCAGCCGAAGAAACCCTTCTTCTCATGGTGATGGCCGGCTTCCACCGGCTTGAGCAGCGTCGCGCACAGCGCCGGGGTCAGCGTCAGCGCCAGCAGCGCCGAGAACGCCATCGAGGCGATCAGCGACAGCGAGAACTGGCGGTAGATGTTGCCCACCGAGCCCGAGAAGAACGCCATCGGGATGAACACCGCGGTCAGCACCAGCGTGATGCCGACGATGGCGCCGGTGATCTGGCCCATGGCCTTGCGTGTCGCTTCGCGTGGCGAGAGTCCTTCCTCGCTCATGATCCGCTCGACGTTTTCCACCACCACGATGGCATCGTCCACCAGGATACCGATCGCCAGCACCATGCCGAACATGGTCAGCACGTTGATCGAGAAGCCGAACGCCAGCAGTGCGCCGAACGTACCCAGCAGCGCGATCGGCACCACCAGCGTCGGGATGATGGTGGCGCGGAAGTTCTGCAGGAACAGGTACATCACCAGGAACACCAGCACCACGGCTTCCAGCAGCGTCTTGATCACTTCCTCGATCGAGATCTTGACGAAGGCCGAGGTGTCGTAAGGCACCGTGTACTGGTAGTCAGCCGGGAAGGTCTTCGACAGCTCTTCCATCTTGGCGCGCACCGCGGTGGCCGTGGCCAGCGCGTTGCCGGTCGGGGCCAGCTTGATGGCGATGGCCGCCGACGGCTTGCCGTTGGTGCGGGCCAGCGTCGAGTAGTCGGCGCCGCCCAGCTCCACGCGGCCCACGTCCTTGATGCGCACCGACGAACCGTCGGGGTTGGTGCGCAGCAGGATGTTGCCGAACTGCTCGGGCGTGGACAGCCGGCTTTCGGTGGTGACGGTGGCGTTCAGCTCGGTGCCCTTGGGCGAGGGCGTGCCGCCCAGTTCGCCCACGGCGACCTGCACGTTCTGCTCGCTCACCGCGGCGGTCACGTCCAGCGGCGTCAGGTTGTAGCCGGTCAGCTTGGACGGGTCCAGCCAGATGCGCATGGCGTACTCGGTGCCGAACAGGTCGGCCTGGCCCACGCCCGGCACGCGGCGGATCGAGTCGATCACCTGCGCCGAGACATAGTTGCCGAGCTGGATCGCGCTGGCCGTGCCGGACTTGGACGACACGGTCAGGAACATCATGTAGTTGTTCCCGGCCTTGTCCACGCGCACGCCCTGCTGGCGCACCTCCGCCGGCAGGCGCGCTTCCACGCGCTTGAGGCGGTTCTGCACCTCGACCGAGTTCAGGTCGACGTTGGAGCCCGGCGCGAACGCGATGGTGATCGTCGCCAGGCCGGTCGATTCGCTGGTCGAGTTGTAGTAGAGCAGGTTGGGGGCGCCGTTAAGCTCCTGCTCGATCACCGAAGTGACGGAATCCTCCAGCGTCTTGGCCGACGCACCCGGATAGGTGGCCGTGACCGAGATCGTAGGCGGGGCGATGTTCGGGTATTGCGCGATCGGCAACTGCATGATCGACAATATCCCGCCCAGCACGATGATCAGCGCGAGCACCCACGCGAACACCGGCCGGTCGATAAAAAACTTGGCCATAAGACTGGCTCCCTCTTTGTCTAGCCCTGTGTGCCGCGGCGGCTGGCTTCAGCCGCCGCGGCGCGGCGGTTTCAGCCTTGCTTGCCCTCGGCCTTCGCTTCCTGCTTCGCTTCGGCCTTGGGGGCCGAGGCCGGGGCAGCAGAAGCCGCAGCCGGCATGGCGGCCGGCGCCGAGGCACCCGCCTGCACGAACGGCACCGGCCTGGCCGGCGCGCCGACCTTGACCTTCTGCAGGCCCTCGACGATCACCTTCTCGCCGCCCTTCAGGCCTTCGGTCACGATCCAGCGGTCGCCGATGGCCTGCGGCGCCTTGACCGGCACGGAGGCGACGTTGCCGTCGTTGCCAACGACCAGCACGGTGGCGCCCTGCGCGCCGCGGATCAGCGCCCGCTGCGGCACGGTCAGCGCGTTCTCATCCACGCCCTGCTCGATCTTCACGCGCACGAAGGTGCCCGACAGCAGCTCGCGCTTCGGATTGGGGAACTGCGCGCGCAGCGTGATCGCGCCGGTGGTCGGGTCGACCGTCATGTCCGAGAACAGCAGCTTGCCGGTGTGCTCGTACTCGCGGCCGTCTTCCACGTACAGGTGCACGTTGGCGCCGCCGTTGACGCCCTTGACGGCGCCCGACTCGATGGCGCGTCGCAGGCGCGTGACTTCCGAGGCCGGCTGGGTGAAGGTGACCCACATCGGGTCGACCTGCTCCACCAGCGCCAGCTTGGTCGCCTCGCCCTTGCCCACCAGCGCGCCCTCGGTCACCAGCGCACGGCCGGCGCGGCCGCTGATCGGCGCGGTCACGGTGGTGTAGCCCAGGTTGATCTGGGCGGTGCGCACGGCGGCCCTGGCCGATGCCACGTCGGCGTTGGCCTGGCCGGCGGCGGCCACGGCGTCGTCGTATTCCTGCTTGCTGACCGCGTTGACGGCCACCAGCGGCTTGTAGCGCTCGGCCTTCAGCCTCGCAGTGACGGCGTTGGCCTCGGCGCGCTGCAGCGCGGCCTGGGCCGACGACAGTTCGGCCTGGTAGGGCGCCGGGTCGATGCGGAACATCACCTGGCCGGCCTTCACTTCGCCGCCCTCGGTGTAGTTGCGCGACAGCACGATGCCTTCGACGCGAGCGCGCACTTCGGCCGTGCGCACGCCTTCCAGGCGGCCCGGCAGTTCATTGACGACGGCGACCGGCGACGGCGTCACGGTGACCACGCCCACTTCCGGCGGGGGCGGGGCACCGCCCTCGGCCTTCTTGTCGCCGCAGGCAGTGAGCGCCAGCGCCGACAGCGCAGCGGCTGCAAAAGTGGCAACGCGACTGATATGTTGGGACTTCCTCATCGATAACCCCATGATGGCAATTTGAGATCTGCCGCATCGCCCCGGCCTGACATCTCAGGAAAGCGAAAACGACGCAGCCCGCCGCAATATTTGCAGCGGATAAAAGCGTGATGCTAGCCACAAATCGCGTCGGCGCGGTGACGAATACGACGAACGGTGGCTTTTATATGACGACTGGATTGCCGTCCGGCTGGCCTGCGCAAGGAGTCGCCCAGGGTGCTGGCTATGTCACAGGGGGCGGCTGGCCGAAAGCCGGGCGAGCGCGTATTATATATACATTCAAGCATGTATGTTAAAGTCGATTCATCAGCAGGGGCTTTCACATCACGCCGGGCGGGTCCGATGCGAACCATCGGATCCCAGCGAAAAGCCGGCCAACCTGATCCGGTATCCGGCGCAAACCGCCGACTCGGGTTAGGATGCGCGCCGTCCTGTCGGACCCAAGGGCTTGCGACAACATAGCCATGTGACGACAACGACCCGCCGCGCACCTTGCGCGGCACCGGGGAGATTCAACACGCCGGACCGTGGACACCGTGTCCATGCGCCTCCGGCATATGAGACAGAAATGGTCAGACGCACCAAGGAAGAGGCGCTAGAGACGCGCCACCGGATTCTCGACGCGGCCGAAACCGTGTTCCACGCCCGCGGCGTGGCACGGCCGTCGCTGGCCGACATCGCCGAGGCGGCGGGGGTCACGCGCGGCGCGATTTACTGGCACTTCAAGAACAAGAGCGATGTGTTCGCCGCCATGTGCGACCGCGTGCACCTGCCGGTGGAAGCGTTGTGCGATCCGGAGCGGATCGCGCGCCAGGAAGACCCCCTTGGGGGCGTGCGCGACATCTGCGCCTACGTGATGCGCCAGACCGTGGTGAACCCGCGCCTGCGCCGCGTGTTCGAGATCATCTTCCACAAGTGCGAGATGGTGCAGGACAACGGAGCCATCTTCGAGCGCCAGCGCCAGTCGCACAAGGAAGGCCTGGTCAAGATCCGCGAGCACCTGCGCCTGGCGCGCGAGCGCGGGCAGCTGCCGGCCGACCTCGACCTCGATCTCGCCGTCAATGCGTTCCACGCCTGCATCGGTGGCGTGCTGGCGCACTGGCTGTTCTCACCCGAGGACTTCGACCTCGACGCCAACGCCGAGCGCATGGCGGATGCCTTCATCGATACCCTGAGATTGTCCCCCGCGCTGCGGCTCGGCTACGTGCCGCGCCCGATGGCGCAGCTCGACGACGAACTGTCGACGCTGTGCGAGCAGGCCTGCCAGAAGGAAGCCGCGGGCCTGGACACCAGCGACCTGGTGCCCTGATCTCCTGACTCCCCTGGCTCCCCGAAACCGGCCTGGGTGCTAGCCGCGCACCGCTTCGTGCCAGCGCGCCAGGAAGGCGCGCTTGCGCAGGGTGTCCTGCGCGGCCAGCAGGCCCGGCCCCACGCTGATCGGCTTGAGCGCGTAGCCCAGGCGCTCCGACAGCGCCGCGGCGGTGTGCACGCTGTCGGTATCGGTGCGGATGGTATAGAGCTGCGTGGTCGACTTGGCCAGCAGCGCCTGGCCCTCGCGCGACAGCAGGAAATCCAGCCACAGCCGCGCCGCATTGGGCCGCGGCGCGCGCCTGGCGATAAACGCCACCCGCGACATCACCAGCGTGTAGTCGCGCGGCGCGATCACGTCGATCGCCGCGCCGCGCTCCATCAGCGACAGCGCGTAGGAACCCAGCAGGTTGTACCCCATCACCAGCTCGCCGCTGGCGATGCGCTCGACCATCTCCGCGGTCGACGACGACAGCTGCACCCCGGCGCGCCCCAGCGCCTGCGCCAGGTACCAGAACTCGCTGCCCATGCGCGCGTCCTGCTGCGCCAGCAGGTAGCCCACGCCGGAGCGCTCCACGTCATACGTCACCACCTTGCCGCGCCAGCGCGGCGCGTTCTCCTGCAGCAGCCGCGCCAGCCCGGTGCGGCTGCGCGGCGCGCGCATGCCGGTGAAGTGGTGGCGGTTGTAGACGATCACCGCGGGCTCGAAGGTGGTGCCCCAGGCCTCGTCGCGCCACACCGCCCAGCCGGGCAGGCCGGCGCGCTCCGGCGAGGCGTAGCGCTGCGCGTTGCCGTCGTTGACCAGCTTGATCTGCAGGTCCATGGCGGTGCTCCACAGCACGTCGGCATAGCGCGCGCCCGGCGCCGGGCGGCCGCTGCCCAGCGCGGCGGTTTCGGCGAGGAAGCGCTGGTTCAGGTCGACGGTGTTCAGGTCTTCATAGCGCACCCGGATGCCGGGATAGCGCGTCTCGAACGCCGTGATCAGCGGCTGCGCCACTTCCAGGTCGGTCGAGGCATAGACCACCACCTCGCCTTCGCGCAGCGCGCGGGCGATGGTGGCGTCATACCCCGACG
Organism: Cupriavidus sp. IK-TO18; assembly: GCF_015549295.1. Taxonomy (NCBI): domain Bacteria; kingdom Pseudomonadati; phylum Pseudomonadota; class Betaproteobacteria; order Burkholderiales; family Burkholderiaceae; genus Cupriavidus; species Cupriavidus sp. IK-TO18. The sequence goes on along the minus strand of NZ_JADGMP010000008.1, from coordinate 29,039 downwards.
GATAGCCCGGCGGCGGCGCCGGCAGCATGGACTGGGCCTGCAGCGGCAATGACAGCGAAGTCCCGGCAAGCAGCGCGGCACCGGCCAGCCGGCGGCGCTGCGGTGAGGCGGGTGACGGGTGTGATGCGTGACGTGATGCGGGAAGGGCGGGCGACCCATGCGCCGCGGGCGGCATGGAAGCGGACTGCTGGGGCGGACGCTTGGACACGGTGATCGGGAACTGGAGGGCGGCCCTGCAGCAGGCGCGCCGGGACAGGCGGGGCGGGGTTATTATAGGCGCCCGCGGCCGGCGCACCATAGCGCCGGGGCCGCCATGCAAGAACCGGCAGAGGAGGAGGACCGGCATGCGCATCCTGCTGGTGGAGGATGAAGTCGAACTGGCACGCTGGGTCGCCCGCGCACTGGAGCAGGGCGGATTCGTGATCGAGCACGTCGCCGACGGCCTGCAGGCCGAGGCACGGCTGCAGGCCGAGGAATACGACGCGGTCGTGCTCGACCTGCGCCTGCCCGGCAAGGACGGGCTGGCCGTGCTCAAGTCGATGCGCGGGCGCGACGACCGCACCCCGGTGCTGATCCTGACCGCGCAGGACACGCTCGACGAACGCGTGCGCGGCCTCAACCTCGGCGCCGACGACTACCTGCCCAAGCCCTTCGCCATCGCCGAGCTGGAAGCGCGGCTGCTGGCGCTGATCCGCCGCAGCCGCGGCCGCGCGCACCCGCGCCTGCAATGCGGCACGCTGGTGTTCGACGGCGAGACGCGCAGCTTTACGCTCGATGGCCAGCCGCTGGCGCTGACGCCGCGCGAATCGACGCTGCTGGGCGCGCTGCTGGCGCGCAGCGGCCAGCCGCTGACCAAGGCGCAGCTGCTCGACAAGGTGTTCTCGCTCGACGCCGACGTCTCCCCCGACGCGATCGAAGTGCTGGTCTACCGGCTGCGCAAGAAGCTGGCCGGGCACGGCGTCACCATCGTCACGCTGCGCGGCTTCGGCTACCTGCTGGAGCCCGAGGCCGGGCGCTGACATGCGCTGGATGGCAGGGAATATGCGCATGGGTCCGCGCCATCCCATACTGCTGTGGCGGCGCGGCAGCCTGCGCCGCCAGCTGCTGTTGCTGCTGGTGCCGGCGCTGGCGGCGATGATGGCGATCGACACCTGGCTCAGCTACGGCACGCTGCGCGACGCCGCCAACCGGGCCTACGACCGCTCGCTGTACGGCTCGATCCGCACCATCGACAACGCCATCGGCATGGCCGGCGAAAGCGTCCAGCTCACGCTGCCCGACGCCGCCATGGAAATGTTCGAGAGCGCGGCGCAGACCCATGTGTACTACCGCGTGTCGCTGGAGCGCGCCGGCAAGGTGGAGACCATTACCGGCTACGACGACCTGCCGCTGCCCGCCGGCAACCTCGTCAACAACCAGCCGCGCTTCTACGATACCGAGTACCTGGGCGAAGCGGTGCGCATCGGCGTGATGGCGCGCCCCGTGTACCGGCCCGATGCGCGCATGCGCGTGATCATCCAGGTTGCCGAGACCGCCGAGCCGCGCAGCGCGCTGATCGCCACGGTGTGGCGCAGCGCGCTGGCGCGCGACCTGATGCTGATCCTGCTGAGCGCCGCGATCCTGGTGGGCGGCGTCACTTACGTGCTGCGCCCGCTCAAGCGCGTGCGCGACGACGTCGAGGCGCGCTCGCCCGACGACCTCGCGCCGCTGTCCTTCGAGCGCGTGCCGTCCGAGGTGCGGCCGCTGGTCGACGCGGTCAACCTGCACGTGTCGCGCTCGGCGGCAATGGCGCAGGCGCAGGCGCAGTTCATCGCCGATGCCGCGCACCAGCTGCGCACGCCGCTGGCAATCCTGAAGACGCAGGCCGAATATGCCCAGCGCCAGCTGCGCGACCCCGATCCGGAAGCCGCGCGCCGCGCCGCGGGCGAGGCCGTGGGCGGCATCGTCACGCAGCTGGAGCAGGCCGCGCGGCTGACCAACCAGCTGCTGGCGCTGGCGCGGGTACGCCAGCACCATGGCGAGAATGCACAGCCGGGCGAGGCCAGCGACGCCATCGACATCATCGACGCCGTCGCCGTGGCCGAGCAGGTGGCGCTCGACTACCTGCCGCTGGCGCGCGGCAAGCAGCAGGACTTCGGCTGGGAGCCGGTGCCGGGGCTGAAGCTGCCGGTGCGCGCCGATCCCGCGCTGCTGCGCGAGGCGCTGGCCAACCTGGTGCACAACGCGATCCAGTACTCGCCGCGCGGCAGCCGGATCACCTTGTCGGCAAGCCGCAACGACGAAACGGCCTGCCTGGTCGTGGAAGACGACGGGCCGGGCATCCCGGCCGAAGAGCGCGAGAAGGTCTTCGCGCGCTTCTACCGCCGCGTGGGCAACGCCGAGCCCGGCTCGGGGCTCGGGCTGGCGATCTCGCGCGAGATGGCGTCGCGCTTCGGCGGCACGGTGGAGCTGGGCGACGGCGCGCAGGGCGTTGGCGTGCGCGCCGTGCTGAAGCTGCCGGTCGGTGATTGAACCCGAGTAGCGCTCAATAGCGCTCAGCCGAACAACTCCTCCGCCACCGTCGGATGCAGCTGCACCGTGGTCTGCAGGTGCGATTCACGCACGCCCAGGCGCAGCGCCACCGCCAGCGCCTGCACGATCTCCGGCGCGGCGTTGTCCATCAGGTGCACCCCCAGCACGCGCCCGCTGCGCGCGTTCAGCACCAGCTTGAACACGCTCTGGTACGCCGTGCCGCCGAAGCGGTTCTCCAGCGAGACAAAACGCTTGACCACGGTGCGGATGCGCTCGGGCTTGCCGGCATCGGCAATCGCTTGCGCCTCGGTCATGCCGACCGCGCCGATGGCCGGTTCGCTGAACACCGCGGTGGGCACGAAATCGAAGTCGGCACGCTCGCCGCGCCGGCCATACAGCCGGTCGGCCAGCCAGCGGCCCTGCGCGGTCGCCACCGGCGTCAGGTGCAAGCCGTCGGTGGCATCGCCGACCGCATAGATCTTGCGCACGCTGCTGCGGTACTGCTTGTCGACATGGATGCCGCCCTTGTCGCCAAAGGCCAGGCCGAGTTCTTCCAGCCCCAGCCCCTGCACATTGGAGATGCGCCCGATCGCCGCCAGCGCGGCCTGCGCGCGCACGGCCTCGGTCTGGCCGGGGCGGTCGGTGGGCCGGTAGCAGACTTCCACCGCGCCGTTGGCCTGGCTGAGCAGGTGGACTTCGGCGTTCAGATGCAGGCGCACGCCGCGCGCCGTCAGCGCCTCGGCCAGCGCAGCGCCGATCTCATGGTCGAAATGCCGCAGCAGCCGGTCGCCGGCGACGATCAGGTCGACCTTGACGCCATAGCGCGACAGGATCGATGCCAGCTCCACGCCGATATAGCCGCCGCCGATCACCGCGACCGAGGCGGGCACGGTCTGCCAGGTAAAGACATCGTCGGAGCTGGCCGCCAGTTCGCCGCCGGGCACGTCCAGCGGGCGCGGGCGCGCGCCGGTGGCGATCAGGATGCGGCGCGCATGGATGGTCTCGTCGCCGACGCGGACTTCATCGGGCGCGGTGACGCGCGCGTCGCCACGCAGTATCTCCACGCCGGATTCATGCAGGCGCTGGGTGTAGCCCGCGTTCAGCCGCGCCACCTCGGCATTGACGCGCACGATCGCGTCGCGCCAGTCCTCGTGCCCGCCGGTGTGCGACAGGCAGCCCGACAGGATCGCTGCCCACGAGGCGCCATACGACAGCATCTTCTTCGGTACGCAGCCGCGGTTGACGCAGGTGCCGCCGATGGCATCGCGCTCGATCAGGATCACGCGCGCACCGTGCGCCGCCGCGCGCCGCGCGCAGGCCACGCCGCCGGAGCCGCCGCCGATCACCACCAGGTCGGCGTCGCGCGCCTTGCCGTTGCGGCGCTTGCCTCCCTGGCCACGGGCGCGCGGGACGCGCTCGACGGGTGGCGCAGCGCTGACCTGGCGGGCACGCCTCGGTTCGTTGGTCCCCTGCGTTGCGGTGGGGGTTGTCTTGCGCTCGGTCATCCATGCCTCCTGTCGCGGCACGCGGGCCGCATCGACAATCGATCGGGCCGGTGCCACAACACGAAGCTAGGCGCCCGGCCGCAGTTCGGTATTCAGGATCGACGGCCACTCGCGCAGGAAAGTTTCCCCGTCGCGGCGGCCGAGTTCGTAGGCGTGCGTCATGGCATCGGGCCGGGTGTAGTCCCAGCTCGAGATCGGCACGCGCTCCGAGGGCTGCAGGTACAGGCGGCGCTGGCCGCCTTGCTCGATGACGAAACGGCGCGGGCGCGGATAGAGCCGCGTCACCAGCACCAGCACATTGCCCGGCGCGGTGTCGAGCGCATCGACCGGTACGTTATCCACAAGGCCGCCGTCGAGCACCGGCCGGCCGTCGCGGCGCAGCACCGGCGTGAACGGCGGCGTCGACGCCGACTGCAGCAGCAGGTCGGCCAGCTGCTCCGGCGAGGCGCAGTCCTGCGCGCGCACGAACTCGGGCCGGAAGCCAAGCTTGCGCCCCAGCCGCGGGTGCAGCGTCTTGAGCACATGCTTGTCGATGTTGTAGGCCAGCAGGCCCGCCGCCACCGCCAGCCGCGGACCGCTCCAGCGCGGGATATGCGCCACGCCGATGCGGATCTCGGGCGCCTGTTGAAGCTGCGCCAGGCGGCCGTCGGCAAAGATCGTCAGTAGCGCGGTGCGGTAGATGCCGTAATGCGGGAACACGCGCTCGTTGCGCAGCAGGTTGCCCCAGTAGGCATTGCGGCGGTTGTTGGACAGCACCTCGCGGTAGTAATCCATGGTCTGGTGCGAGTCATGCGCATAGACCATGCACGCGGTGGCCGCGCCGGCCGAGATGGCCGCGATCACCCGCGGACGCAGCTGCAGTTCGGGCGCGACCATGTCCCACCAGCCCGCCTGCCACCAGCAGCGGTTGCCGCCGCCGGCAAAGACGACCTGGTCGAAGGGATTGGCGGGATGGGCGGGACTGGTGCCCGCGCTGGCTGGCATCAGAGCAGCGCGTAGGTGGTGGTGGCCTGCACCGCGAGCTTGCCGTCGGTGCCGGTCAGCTCGATCTCGCCGAACACCACGGTCTTGCCCAGGCGCAGCACGTTGGCGCGCACCAGCACGTCGCCGTCGATCACGGGACGCATGAAGTTGGTGGTGAGCGAGACCGTGGTCATCGGGCGGAAGCCGCCGAGCGCACTCGCGACGGCAACGATCATGGCGGTATCGGCCGCCGACATCAGCACCTGGCCGCAGACCACGCCACCCGCGTGGCGAAATGATTCGTTGAAAGGCAGGCGCAGCGTTACGCCTTTTGCATCGACGGCTTCGGCCCGCAGGCCTAGCTGGCGCACCCACGGCGCCAGCACGCGCTCCAGCGTGGCGTCGATGTCGGCAAGGGCAAGTTGCGGTGATGCTTCAGACATGGCGGTCCTCGTTCTTGTATCCATGTTCCCGGCCGCGCCCGTGGCCGACCCGTGGCCGACCTTACGCTGTCTCCCCCGGCGCGACGCGATGCTTCAGGCAATGATACAGGGGGCCGGTGGCAAGCACCACGAAGGCCATCCGGATCACATGGAAGGCCGTCACCAGCGGCACGCCCAGCTCCAGCACCTTGGCGGTGATGCACATCTCGGCAATGCCGCCGGGCGTGGAGGCCAGGATCATGGTGGCCGGGTGCGCGCCCGACAGCGCAGCCAGCGCCCAGCCGAACAGCGCCGACACCACCAGCGCCAGCACCGTGTACAGCGCCACGCCCGACAGGAAGCGCGGCGCGGTGTGCAGGAACTCGCGCGAAAAGCGCACGCCCAGCGACACCCCGATCAGCAGCTGGCCGGCGCGGCTCATCCAGGCCGGGATCGCCGACAGCTCGATGCCCGATGCCGTCAGCACCGCGGCCGCCAGCAGCGTGCCGATCACGAACGGGTTGGGCATGTTCAGGCGCCTGACCAGCAGCGCCACGCCCAGCGTGATTGCCACCAGCGCCAGCAGGCCCGGCGCGCTGACCACGCGCGGCCCGGGGATGTACGTGTCAAGCCCATGGATGCCGCCGTACTGGAAGATCGCCGGCACCGTCACCACCACCATCAGCACCCGCAGCGAATGCGCCGCCGCGACCTGGTCGATGCGCGCGCCGTTGCGCTCGGCCAGGTTGGCCATCTCGGAAGCGCCGCCGATGGCTGTGGAAAAGTAAGCGGTCTTGAATGCGACCCCGGTGGTCCGGCGCAGCATCAGCGCGCCGCCCGCGCCCATCGCCAGCGCGAACAGCGAACCGGCGACGATGTACGGCAGGAACTCCACCAGCCGCGCCACCACGTCGGGCGTGAAATACAGCCCGAGCGAGGCGCCGATCACCCACTGCCCGGCATTGCGCGCCTGCGACGGCGCGCGCAGGTCGGCGCCCCACATGCGTGCCGAGGCGACGGCCAGCAGCGGGCCGATCATCCACGGCAGCGGGGTATGCAGGACGGTGCAAAGCAGGGCGGCGGCCAGCCCGAGTGCCAGCGTGGGCACCGCGGCCAGCCAGCGGTTGGCGGCGAGACTCATCGGTCAGCGGCCTGGCGCGCAGGCGCCGGCGCTTGTTGTTTTAAGGGGATGGAAATGCAAAGGGCCCGCACGCCATGGCGCCGGGCCCCGGAAACTACCGCATGCTAACGCGCATCACGCCGCGTTGTCAGCCTGCGCATGCGCCGAGCCGCGCGCGGCATGCCAGCGCAGCAGGCGCGGGATCACCACCACCGCCACGGTCAGCGCCAGGATGGTGGCCGAGATCGGCTGGCGCACGAACAGGCTCCAGTCGCCCTGGCCGATCGACAGCGCATTGCGCAGCTGCTTCTCCGCCATCGGTCCCAGGATCATGCCAACGATCACCGGCGCGGTCGGGAAGTCGAAGCGGCGCATCACCATGCCGAGCAGGCCGACCACGAACAGCAACAGCAGGTCGAACCACGACTGGCGGATGCCGTACGCACCCAGGCCCGCGAAGATCAGGATGCCGCCGTACAGCAGCGGCGTCGGCACGCGCAGCATGCGCACCCACAGGCCGATCGCCGGCAGGTTCAGCACCAGCAGCATGACGTTGCCGATATACAGCGACGCCAGCAGGCCCCACACCAGGTCGCCCGAGGTCTGGAACAGCATCGGGCCCGGCTGCAGGTTGTAGTTCTGGAACGCGGCCAGCAGGATCGCGGTGGTGTTCGAGGTGGGGATGCCCAGCGTCAGCAGCGGGGCCAGCGTCGCGGTCACGGCCGAGTTATTGGCGGCTTCCGGGCCGGCCACGCCTTCGATCGCACCGACCTTGCCGAACTCTTCCTTGTGGTCCGACAGCTTCTTCTCGGTCGCATACGACAGGAAGGTCGGGATCTCGGCGCCGCCCGCGGGGATCAGGCCGAACGGGAAGCCGATAAACGTGCCGCGGATCCACGCCGGCAGCGAACGCTTCCAGTCCGACTTGTTCATGTGGACCGAGCTGAGTTTGTTGAAGGTGCCGTCCGGCTGTGGGAAGAACGCATTGAACAGGGCCTCGCCCACGGCGAACAGGCCGACGGCCACCACCACGATGTCGATGCCGTCATACAGCTCCTGCACGTTCATCGAGTAGCGGGTCTGGCCCGACAGCGAATCCATGCCGATCAGCCCGATGCCCAGGCCCAGGAACAGCGCCGTCATGCCGCGCAGCAGCGACGAGCCCAGCACCGCGGAAACCGTGGTGAAGGCCAGCAGCATGATCATGAAGTACTCGCCCGGGCCGAACTGCAGCGCCACGTCGGCCGCCACCGGCGCGAACAGCGACAGCATCACGGTGGCGATGGTGCCGGCCACGAACGAGCCGATCGCCGCGGTCGCCAGCGCCGGGCCGGCGCGGCCGTTCTTGGCCATCAGGTTGCCTTCCATGGCCGTGACCATGGTGGACGATTCGCCCGGCGTGTTCATCAGGATCGACGTGGTCGAGCCGCCGTACATCGCGCCGTAGTAGATGCCGGCGAACATGATCAGCGCGGCGGTGGGTTCGACCTTGGCGGTCAGCGGCAGCAGCATCGCCACCGTCAGCGCGGGGCCGATGCCCGGCAGCACGCCGATGGCGGTGCCCAGGAAGCAGCCCACCAGCGCCCACATCAGGTTGATCGGCGTAATCGCGACGGCAAAGCCGTGCATCAGCATGTTCAGCGTTTCCATTCGAAGACTCCTTGCTGGACGGGCGGGCTCATAAGCCGGCGATGGGGAGCAGCGGCAGGTTGATGCCGAGCAGGAATTCAAACAGCGCCCACATCGGCACCGTGATGCACAGGCCCACGATCAGGTCGCGCACGATGCGGCGGCTGCCGTAGCCGCGCGCCACGCACATCATCAGCAGCGTGGAAGAAAACACGAAGCCGAGCGTGCCGATCAGCGCCATGTTCAGCACCAGGCCGGCGGCCACCCACAGGAAGCCCTTGAAGTTGTGCGGCGCGCTGGGCAGTTCGGCATCTTCCTCCGGCATGTTGTGGAAGCCGCCGCGCACGCCCTGCCACGTCAGCAGCGCGCCGCACACCGCCAGCCCGACGGCCACCAGCGTGGGCACGAAGCGCGGCGACAGGCCGGCATAGCCCTCTTCGCCGGTAATGCCCGACAGGCCGAGAAAGAAGAACAGCGAAAGCGCCAGGACGGCAACGCCGATGGCAACGTGCGAGGGTTTCATGGAGACTCCTTGGCCTTTGTCGCCAGCAAGGGGGCTGGCGTCCGCGACGCTGGCTTAGCTAAGCTTGCGGCCCGCGCGGCAATGAGGCCCGGCGACATATGGTTGTTGTCTTCGGTATCGCAGGTGGACACCGGGCCCCATGCCGTTTTCCTGCCGCCGGGATCGCCGGCGGTGTTGGCAGGCACGACAGGTAAAGCGGTTTGATGCGGTTTTCTGATGCGGTAACGCGGGGGGGTTCACAGGCCGCGCCGGCTTGGCGCGGCAGCGGGCTTTACTTGGCGACGCCCAGCTCGCGCAGCGTGCCGCCCAGGCGGGTCGATTCGCTGTCGACAAACTTGCCGAACTCATCGCCGGTCAGCAGGAACGGGGTCCAGTCGTTCTTCTGCAGCGTGTCCTTCCAGGCCTTGCTCTCGGTGGCCTTGACCACCGCATCGATCATGGCCTTGCGCTGCTCGGGCGTGGTGCCGGGCGCGCCATACACGCCGCGCCAGTTGTAGATCTCGACGTTGACGCCCTGCTCCTTCAGCGTCGGGATGTCGGCGGTGCGGTCCTTGGAGGTCACGGCCAGCGCGCGCATCTTGCCGCTCTTGATGAAGGGCAGGAATTCCGACACGCCGGCGATGCCCACCGTCACGTGGCCGCCCATGATCGAGGCCGAGGCTTCGCCGCCGCCCTGGAACGGCACGTAGTTGATCTTCTTGGGATCGACACCGCTCTCCTTGGCGACCAGGCCGGCCAGGATATGGTCGATCGAACCCTTGGAGCCGCCGCCCCAGCTGACGCTGCCCGGGTTGGCCTTGAGCTGCGTGGTCAGGTCCTTGATCGACTTGATCGGCGAGCTGGCCGGCACGGTGATGACCATGGTGTCGGCGAACAGGCGCGCGATCGGCGTGGCGTTCTTCAGCGTGACCGGCGGCTTGTTGGTCTCGATCGCGCCGACCATCACGGCACCCACCACCATCAGCGCGTTGGGGTTGCCCTTGTCGGTGTTGACGAACTGCGTCAGCGCGATGGTGCCGCCGGCGCCGCCCTTGTTGTCGTACGAAGCGGTCTTGGCCTGGCCGGCTGCGATCATCGCGGCGCCCAGCGAGCGGCCGGTCTGGTCATAGCCGCCGCCGGGGTTGGCGCCGATCATGACCTTGACGCTGTCCAGCGCGTAGGCGGGCGCGGCAACGACGGTGGCGGCAACGGCGGCCGATGCCAGCGCGGCATGGGCGAAACGGGAAATCGAACGGCGCATAGCGGTCTCCTTGGTTGTACCGGTGATCGCTTGCCAGTCACTGGCTGGCCGCGATCCGACCCGGGGGTTCCGGCGGCAGCCTGAGCGTTGCTGGGGACTGGGACACGGCTTGCCGGCGGCGCACGGGGCGCTGCCGGGCTTGTCTCCTGTCCGGGCGCAGCGGGGCGTGGCCGGGACTGTTCTTGGATTATTGGTGAACATCAGACCGGGGTTAGCGGTCATGGGGCGGATTCTAGGCGGGGGAAACTGTCAAAAGGCTGTCAAAAGTGGTGGGAAGGGGTTGGGGTTTACGTGGATGGCGGGGGATTGGCATGTGGACGGGCGGGAGAGGGCCCGCGCATCCAGGGACTGCGGGCCTGCAATAGCTCAATAGCGCTCACCCTGCAGGCACCGCCTGCAAGCAAGGATCCTTGCGCGCCACCGCCGGCACCACCACCGCCATGTCGAACTCGCCGTCCGCCGCCGCGCTCTCCACGTAGCCCACGCTGACAACCTTGCCGGCCTCGCCAGTAAGCCAGCGCGGCACCCCCACGTCGCGCCGCACATGCCCGTTGCCCGCAATCAGCACCGCGCCGCGCTGCGCGTAAGGCCGCAGCGCCCGCGCCATCACCGCGTCGCGCGCCGCCTGTGCCGCCAGCATGCCGGGCAGCATTGCCTTGGGGAAATTGCCGCAGTGCCCGCGGTCAAGCACAGCGGTCTGCGCCGCCACCAGGTCAGGCGGCAACTCTCCCGTCAGGCCAAGCTTCTCCCGCTCGTGCGCCGGGAACAGCCCGTCCAGCCCACCGCGCACGATCTTCCCCGCATCCGCGCGCGACAGGTTAGCCGCGACCAGCGGCAGGTCGTACTGCAGCGCCAGCGCCACCACCGGCCGGTACAGCGGCCACTGCCAGGCACCACCGCCGGCCTGCGCGATCAGGTAGTCGGCATCCCTGGGCCGCTCCTTGCGGGCACGGTCGATATCGGGCTGCCGTTCGCGGTCGAACTGCTCCATGGCGATGGCCGGACGCCAGCCCTGCTCGACCGCGCGCGTCAGCGCGGCCAGCCGCTGCTGCTGTCCGGCGGCATTGTCATGGACCTCGCCCAGCAGCACGTAGGGCTTGCCGGCAAAGCCGGCGCTGACGGCAGCCGGCGAGGGAACCGGGGCGGCACAGCCTGCGGTCAGCAAGGCGGCAGCTGCGGCCAGCATGGTTGGAACGCGCAAGCGGAATGACATCACGCGGCTTCCTTTTTCTTGTTTCGTTCGTTAGCACGGATCCGGCTAGCGCCCTCAGTGCTGCCGCACCGTCTCCCCAGGCACCTTCTCCGGCAGCTTGTTGCCTTCCGAGTCGATCTGCAGCGGCCCCGTGCCCGAGAACCTGTCCAGCGCCAGGTAGATCACCGGCGTGATGAACAGCGTAATCACCTGAGAGAACAGCAGCCCGCCGACCACCGCCAGGCCCAGCGGCTGGCGCAACTCGGCGCCGGCGCCGAGGCCCAGCGCCAGCGGCAGCGCGCCCATCACCGCGGCGAAGGTAGTCATCATGATCGGACGGAAGCGCAGCAGGCATGCCTGCCGGATTGCCCTGGCCGGCGTCATGCCTTGCTCGCGCTGCGCCGCCAGCGCGAAGTCGATCATCATGATCGCGTTCTTCTTGACGATGCCGATCAGCATCAGCACGCCGATGACCGCGATCAGCGACAGCTCGATATTGAAGACAAAGAGCGTCAGCAGCGCGCCGACCGCGGCCGACGGCAGTCCCGCCAGGATGGTCAGCGGGTGGATGTAGCTCTCGTACAGCACGCCCAGCAGCGTGTAGATCACCGCGATGGCCGCCACCAGCAGCACGATCTGCGTGGCCTGCGATGACTGGAACACCGCCGCGTCGCCGCCCCAGCTGGTGAAGATCGACGTCGGCATCGCGATCTCCTGCTTGTAGCGGTCGATGCGCGCCGACGCGTCGCCCAGCGCCGCGCCCGGCGCAAGGTTGAACGACACCGTCACCGACGGCAGCTGCCCCTGGTGGTTGACCGCGATCGGGCCGACGCGGCGCTCGGTGGTGGCGAACGCCGACAGCGGCACCATCTGGCCGGTCTTGCTGCGCACGTAGAGCTTGGCGAACGCGGTCTCGTCGACGCGGTCGAGGTCGGCCGCCTGCAGGATCACGTAGTAGTTGTCGATCGGCGTGTAGATGGTCGACACCTGCCGCTCGCCGAACGCCGAATACAGCGCGGTGCGCACGTCCTGCATCTGCACGCCGAGCGCGTTGGCCTTGTCGCGGTCGATCGACAGGTGCGCCTCCAGGCCCGACTGCTGCGAGTCGCTGGTGACATCGCGGAACAGGCTGTCGGCGCGCATCTTCGCCATCAGCTTGTCGGAGTAGTCCTGCAGCTGGCCGGCCTTCACGCTTTGCAGCGTGTACTGGTAGCGGCTCTTGCTCTGGCGCCCGCCGAGCTGCAGGTTCTGCACCGGCGCGAAATACACCGCCAGCCCGGGCACGCCGGCCACGTCGCGGCGCAGCGACTCGATCACCTTGGGCATCGCGTTGCGCTCGCCGCGCGGCTTGAGCTCGACGAACATGCGCCCGGTGTTGATGGCCGGCGACGGGCCGCCGCCGATCGCCACCACGATGCTCTTGACCGCGGGGTTGGCGCGCATGCGCTCGGCCGCATCGCGCAGGCGCTCGGACATGGCATCAAAGGAAATGTCCTGCGGCCCTTCGGCATTGACGCGGATCTGGCCGATGTCTTCCTCCGGGAAGAAGCCCTTGGGGATCGTGACGAACAGCACCGCGGTCAGCACGAAGGTCAGACCCGCCGCCACCAGCACCGTGCGCCGGTGCGCCAGGCACCAGTCCAGTCCGCGCGCATAACGGTGCAGCGTGAACTCGAACAGGTTCTCGAACCACTGCGTGGAGCGCATGCCGATGGTCTGCCTCTGTGGCACGGCAGGCTGCGCCAACGCGTGGTCGCCATAAGCGTGGTGCGACTCGTCGACCGGCACGTTTTCGGCCGACAGGAAACGCGCGCACAGCATCGGGATCAGCGTCAGCGACACCGCTGCCGACACCAGGATCGACAGCGACACCACCGCGGCGAACTCGTGGAACAGCAGCCCGATCACGCCGGGCATGAAGAAGATCGGGATAAACACCGCCACCAGCGAGATCGAGATCGACAGGATGGTGAAGCCCATCTCGCGCGAGCCCACCAGCGCGGCCTTCAGCGGCGGCACGCCTTCCTCGATATGGCGCACGATGTTCTCGAGCATGACGATGGCGTCGTCCACCACCAGCCCCACCGCCAGCGTGATGGCCAGCAGCGAGACGTTGTCCAGGCTGTAGCCGAACGCCTTCATCAGCGCCACCGTGCCGATCAGCGAGATCGGCAGCGACACGGTGGGGATCAGCGTGGCGGCGGCGCGGCGCAGGAACAGGAAGATCACCATCACCACCAGCGCCACCGTCAGCGCCAGCGTGAACTGCACGTCGTGGATCGATTCGCGGATCGAGCGCGAGCGGTCGTTGACCACCGCCACGTTGACCGAGCCCGGCATCTGCCCGATCAGGCGGGGCAGGGCGGCCTGGATCGCATCGACCACCGCCACGGTGTTGGCGTCGGGCTGGCGCAGCACGGCCAGCACGATCGAGCGCTCGTTGTTAAGCCAGCTGCCGGTCTTGATGGTCTCGACGCTGTCCTCGACCTCGGCCACGTCGGACAGCCGCACCAGCGCGCCGTTGGGCTGGCTGGCGACGATGATGTTGCGGAAGGCATCCGCATTGGTCATCTGCCGGTTGGCCTGGATGGTCAGCGTCTGGCGCGCGCTGTCGAGCGTGCCCACGGGGGTGTTGGCGTTGGCGCGGTTCAGCGCGGTGGCCAGCTCGTCCAGCGTCAGGCCGCGCGCTGCCAGCGCATCCGGGTGCGCGCGCACGCGCACGGCAAAGCGCTTCTGCCCGAAGATCTGCACCTGCGCCACGCCCGGCAGCGTGGCCAGCGTGGGCGAGATCAGGTTGTCGCCGAAGGCATTCAGGTCCGCCAGGCTCATCGCCGGCGAGTTGATCGCCAGCAGCAGCACCGGCGCGTCGGCCGGGTTGACCTTGCGGTACGACGGCGGCGTCGTCATCTCGATCGGCAGCGAACGCTGCGCGCGGAACAGGGCCGCCTGCACGTCCACGGCCGCGTCGTCGATATCGCGGTCGCTGTTGAATTCGATGGTGATGCTGGAGTTGCCGAGCGTGTTCGACGAGCTGATCACCGACACACCGGGGATGGTGGCGAACTGCTTTTCCAGCTGCGTCGCCACCGAAGCCGCCATGGTTTCCGGGCTCGCGCCCGGCAGCGTCGCGGTGACCTGGATCACCGGCGAGTTGAAGCTGGGTAGCGCGGCGATCGGGATGGTCGGGTACAGCACGATGCCGGTGACGACCACGGCCAGGCACAGCAGCACCGTCATCACCGGACGGCGGATGCAGAGTTCGGACAGCGTCATGGCTCAGTGCCCCGCGGCGGCATTGGCGGCATTGGCGGCAACGTTCGCGGCACTGGCTGGCCGCGCGGCGGCCGCACCGGAGGCGGCGCCGGCCGGCGCCTCGCGCACCAGCGCGCCCGGGCGCAGGTTCTGCGTGCCTTCCACCACCACGCGGGCGCCGGGCTGCACGCCTTCCACCACGGCCGCGGCGGCGGTGGTGGTGATCACCTGCACCGGCACGCGCGCGACCTTGCTGTCGGGCTGCACCACGTAGACAAAGCGGCCTTCGGGGCCGGTCACCACCGCCTGCGGCGGCACCGACAGCGCGCCCTTGAGCGTCTGCACCACCGCGCTGACGTTGGCGTAGGTGCCCGGCCACAGCCGCTGCTCTTCGTTGCCGAACTGGGCCTTGACGCGAATGGTGCCGTACTGCGGATCGACCGTGTTGTCCACGAAGGTGATCTTGCCGGTCACCGGGGTCTTGCTGCCGTCGTTGGGCTGGGCGATGACCTGTACCGGGCCGGCCTGCAGCGCCTCGCGCAGCGCCGCCAGCTGGCGCTCGGGCAGGCTGAAGGTCACTGCGATCGGCTGCACCTGCGCGATGGTGACCATCGGCACGGCGCCGGTAGGCAGCACCAGCGAGCCCGGGAAGGCGTTGATCACGCCGGTGCGGCCACTGATGGTGGCGCGGATCGAGCCATAGCTGATCGCCACGCGGCTGGCCTCGATGGCGGCCTGGTCGGCGCGCACGGTGGCTTCGGAGCCATCGACCCTGGCCTGCGCGGTATCGACTGCGCTCCTGGAAATGAAGTTGCGCTCGAGCAGTTCCTTGCTGCGCGCCAGCGTGCGGCGGGCGTCGGCCAGGTCGGCCTGGTCCTTCAGCAGCTGCGCCTGGGCCTTGGCCAGGTTGGCCTCGTCCATGCGCGTGTCGAGCGAGAACAGCAGGTCGCCCGGCTTGACCGTCTGGCCTTCCTTGATATGGACCGTGCGCACCGTGCTGGACACCTGCGGCCGCACCTCGACCGTGGACAGCGCGGTGACATTGCCGTTGGCCGTGACCTGCAGCGGCACGTCACCCTGCTGCACCAGCGCGGTGGTGACCACCGCCGCGGCGGGCGGCTTGGGCGCCGGCTTGGGCGCCAGCCACGTGCGCCAGGCAAACCAGCCCAGCCCGCCCAGCACCAGCACTGCCAAGACCAGTACCCACGGCGAAACCCGGCCGCGCCCGGTTCCCGCGGCCGCACTCCAGTTGCTGTCGACGAACCCCTTGGGCTGGTCGATCCTGTCAGTTTTCATGTTGTGTGGACCCTCTGCACCGCGTCTTGCGCTACTCCCCGTGATCCGCGCCGGCTTGTTGTGATCGAATGTCGCCGGCGCGTGCTGCGCAAAGACTCTACTAGTACCGCGCTTCGCCGGCCGGAGCCAGCGTCGCGTATTACAGTCCGTTACAGGGGTGTAAGGCGGTATCGGGAAGACGGGCGCCGGCAAGCGCCCTCCGGACCACGGAGGAAACCGGAAATGAAGTTGGCGAGGCGCTTGTATCGTTAGACAAACATTATCAGAAAAGCTGCCGCCGGCTGTCACGACGCCACTGGTTGACGCTGTCGATCGACAGTTCGCGTGGCCCCGGCTGCACAATGATGGCGTCGCCGGCGCGAACCTGGCCGGTCACCAGCACGCTCAGGTAGACGCCCGAATACCCGCTCTGCACCATGTCGCGCACCGCGTGGCGGTAGCCGAGCGCGGCATTGAACTTGTAGCAGGGCCGGCGCGGCGCCTCCACCCGCAGCAGCGCCGTCCCGGCGCGCACCAGGTCGCCGATCCACAGGTCGGACTCCAGCAGGCCTTCCAGGCTCAGGTTCTCGCCCAGAGCGCCGAACGGCAGCGGCTGTGCCGATTCAGGTTGCCCGCAAGCGCGCCGGCGCGCATTCCACCAGGGGTAGTGCTCGGACGGATAGGCGTAGACCGCCTTGTCCCGGCCGCCGTGGACGGTCAGGTCGGCCTGCTCGTCGCCGGCCATGCCCAGCGGCCGCACCTGCACCGAGAGCGGGTGCAGCAGGGTGCTGACGGGATGCTTGCGGATGCCGGACAGCACCACCGCCTCGGTGCCTGCGCCGGCCACGACCAGCGGGATCGCCTTGCCAAGGCTCACGGCCAGCACGCGTGCATTGCCTTGCCAGCGTCCGGAATCGCTCACGTGCGCCCCCGCTTGTGGTTGTGGATGGAGATGTGGATAAGCTGCGGATATCCCTGAGGATAAGGGGGCGGATAACACTGTGGACAAGTGCTTCGTGCGGTGCCTCACAAGACGCCGCGTGCACGGCGAGGCAGGTCGCTCCCGGGGACAGGACGCCCCCGGGCCTTGGTTTCAGCCGGCGTTGGGAGCCTGCTGCGGAGCCTGCGGGCGCTGCCACTGGCAGCCCAGCGAACGGGCGCGCTGCGACACCGCCAGCGCCGCCAGCATCAGCGCCGCGGCGCCCCAGTGCAGCGAATCGACCCCGGCCAGGGTATAGATGCCGGCGCCGGCCATCGCGCCTGCAGCCTGCCCGAGGTAGATCGACGAAGAGTTCAGCGAGATCGAGGCCGAGGCGCGCTCCGGCGCCAGCAAGACCAGCCGCGCCTGCTGCGCGCTGTTGGTGGCAAACCCGCCCAGCCCCCACAGCATGAACAGCAGCACCAGCGCCACGCCGCCCAGGCCCGCCAGCGGCCACAGCACCATGGCGGTCACCGAGGTCAGCAGGGCCACCTGCACGATCCGGCTCGGGGTGACGCGATCCATGCGCGACGCCGCCAGCGCATTGCCGAACACGCCGCAGGCGCCATAGGCCAGGAACATCAGGCTGAGCGCGCCGCCGCTGATGCCGTAGACATCGCGCATCAGCGGCGCGACATAGGTAAACATGGTGAACATGCCGGCCGACGACACCATGGTGGTCAGCACCACCAGCATGACCGGCTTGTGGCGCAGCACCGCGGCCCAGGCCTCGCGCCCCACCGGCTCCACGTACAGCCCGCGCGGCAGCGCCCGCCAGACCGCCGCCGACACCAGCAGCGCCAGTGCGCCCACCAGGCCCATGCTGACGCGCCAGCCCAGCGTGGTCGAGATCCAGGTGCCCAGTGGCACGCCCACCACGCTGGCGACGCTCCAGCCCAGGAAGACAAAGCTGATGGCACGGCCGCGCGTCTGCGCATTGACCAGCAGCGGCAGCGTCGCCGCGGTCTGCGGTGTGTAGATGGCGGCGCCGATCGCCGTCAGGAAGCGGATCACCATCAGCGCCGCGAAGCTGGGCGCAAAGGCGGCCGCCAGGTGCATCACCGCATAGACCAGCAGCGACCCCGCCAGCAGCAAGCGGCGGTCGATGCGCGAACCCAGCGTGGCAAACAGCGGCGCGCCCACGCAGGTGGCCAGCGCGAATACTGAAATCAGCTGCCCGGCACTGGCCGCGCCCAGCCCGAAATCCCCGGCAATATCGTTCAACATGCCGGTCACGATCATCGCGCCGGTGCCGATGACGAAATTGCCGACGCAGAGCGTCACGAGCCTGGGATCCATGCCGGCCTTGGGAAGAGGGGGTGCGCGCGGGCGCTTGTTGTTGTCGGGGCTGCCGCCATGGCCGTTGCGGCCGGCGGTTAGGGAAGTCCCGAGTGTAGCGGGATTGGCGGATTCGCGTTGACAGCGCAATCCGCCCTGGCCATAGCCCACGCCATGTGAACCAGGCTCCCCTCTGCCGCGCTCGCTCCCGCGAAGTGGGAGAGGGGTGGGGGAGCCTCTACGAAGTGACGCGAGGCGGAATGCCAGCGCCGACCCGCCCCGGCAGCTACCGTAACGCCTCAGCGCGACAGCGCCGGTGTCAACGCCTTGGGATTGACGATGCAGCCGTGATTGCCGCCCAGCACGTCCAGGATGTTCTGGAAAGCCGTGCGGAAGTACAGCTCATAGCTGTCGCGCTCGACATAGCCCAGGTGCGGCGTGCAGATGCAGTTCTCCATGCGCAGCAGCGCGTGCCCCTGCAGGATCGGCTCGGATTCGAACACGTCGACCGCCGCCATGCCCGGGCGGCCGCGGTTAAGCGCGGTGACCAGCGCGTTCTCTTCCAGCAGCTCGGCGCGGCTGGTGTTGACGAACAGCGCGGTGGGCTTCATCCGCGTCAGGTCGGTCAGCTTGACGATGCCGCGGGTGTCGTCGTTCAGCCGCAGGTGCAGCGACAAAACGTCGCTGTCGGCAAAAAACTGGTCCTTGGAGGCGGCCACGTCCAGCCCGTCGGCGCGCGCGGCCTCCAGCGAGGCCTCGCGGCCCCACACCATCACCCGCATGCCGAAGGCCTTGCCATAGCCGGCCAGCAGGCGGCCGATCTTGCCGTAGCCCCAGATGCCCAGGGTCTGGCCGCGCAGCATCTGGCCCAGCCCGAAGTTGGGCGGCATGGTGGTCGATTTCAGCCCCGATTGCTGCCACGCGCCGTGCTTGAGGCTGGCCACGTACTGCGGAATGCGCCGCTGCGCGGCCATGATCAGCGCCCAGGTCAGCTCGGCCGGCGCCACCGGCGAGCCGACGCCTTCCAGCACCGCCACGCCGCGGTCGGTGGCGGCATCCAGGTCGATATGGCTGCCCGGACCGGCGCCGACCTTGCCGGTCTGGCTGATCAGCTTCAGTTTCGGCAGTTTTTCCAGCAGTTGCCGGGTGATACGGGTGCGTTCGCGGATCAGCACCACGGCTTCCACGTCCGACAGGCGCGCTGCCAGCTGGCCCACGCCCTTGACGGTGTTGTTGAACACCTTGACGTCGTGTCCCTCCAGCAGGCTGAAGCACGGCAGCTTGCGCACGGCGTCCTGGTAATCGTCGAGTACGGCAATCTTCATCGGCAACTCTGGTTTGTCTTCCGGCGCTTGTGCCGGTTGGTGCGCGCGGCAACCGAGCCGCGCGCCGCCCAACAGTATTGTGGATAACCCAGCGTCGGCGCCAGCATGCCGGCCCGCCGCGAGGTGGAACATCTCTTGCGAAACAACGGCGTCAATTGTTGCGCAGCAAAAAACAGGGGGGTGCGCCAGTGGTATCCTTGCCCGCTCCGGTGCCGCCGCGGATTGTCGGTCGAGCCTTGCTCCCGACACGCGGTTGCCGCCGGACAAAGCCCGCCCGGCGCGCGCAGATACCCCTGCGCGGGCGAAGCGCAACTGTAGCGCAGCCGCAGGGACCGCCGCGACCTTTTGCACAACACGGGCCGCCGCGGAGTTGTAACGGGATGTGACGATCGGGACAGGGCCATCTCCCATGCCGCGATCCCGCGATTCCGTCCCCCGCGCGAGCAACGGACCAACCGCCCGCCGGCCAGGCTTTGCAAGGTTTCCTTCCCTTCCTTCCCTTTACAAACCTGGAGTTGCAGTATGAACCACCCCTCGATGCAAGGCACGGCGCCAGTGAATGCCCCGGCCTGGGTCAAGCACCCCAAGCTGGTTGCCTGGGTCGCCGGAATCGCCGCGCTGACCAAGCCCGACAATATCTACTGGTGCGACGGCTCGCAGGAAGAATATGACCGCCTGTGCGAGCAGATGGTCGCCGCCGGCACCATGAAGCGGCTGAACCCGGCCAAGCGCAAGAACTCGTTCCTGGCGCTGTCGGATCCGTCGGACGTGGCCCGCGTTGAAGACCGCACCTTTATCTGCTCGGAACGGCAGGAAGACGCCGGCCCCACCAACAACTGGACCGCCCCGGCCGAGATGCGCCAGACGCTGAATGGCCTGTTCGAAGGCTGCATGCGCGGCCGCACGCTGTACGTGGTGCCGTTCTCGATGGGCCCGCTGGGCTCGCCGATCGCCCATATCGGCGTGGAACTGTCCGATTCGCCGTATGTGGCGGTCAATATGCGCATCATGACGCGCATGGGCCGGGCCGTGTATGACGTGCTGGGCACCGACGGCGAGTTCGTGCCGTGCGTGCACACCGTCGGCAAGCCGCTCGCCGCCGGCGAGAAGGACGTGCCGTGGCCGTGCAACCCGACCAAGTACATCGTCCATTTCCCGGAAACGCGCGAGATCTGGTCGTTCGGCTCGGGCTACGGCGGCAACGCGCTGCTGGGCAAAAAGTGTTTTGCGCTGCGCATTGCGTCGACCATGGGCCGCGATGAAGGCTGGCTCGCCGAGCACATGCTGATCCTGGGCGTAACCTCGCCCGAGGGCAAGAAGTACCACGTGGCCGCGGCGTTCCCGTCGGCCTGCGGCAAGACCAACTTCGCCATGCTGATTCCGCCCAAGGGCTTCGAGGGCTGGAAGGTCACCACCATCGGCGACGACATCGCCTGGATCAAGCCGGGCCAGGATGGCCGCCTGTACGCGATCAACCCGGAAGCCGGCTTCTTCGGCGTGGCCCCGGGCACCAGCGAGAAGACCAACTACAACGCGATGGCGACGCTGAAGGAGAACGTCATCTTCACCAACGTGGCGCTGACCGACGACGGCGACGTGTGGTGGGAAGGCATGACCAAAGAAGCGCCGGCTCACCTGATCGACTGGCAGGGCAAGGACTGGACCCCGGAAATCGCCAGGGAGACCGGCGCCAAGGCTGCCCACCCGAACTCGCGCTTCACCGCGCCGGCGTCGCAGTGCCCGTCGATCGACGAGAGCTGGGACAACCCGGCCGGCGTACCCATTGATGCGTTCATCTTCGGCGGCCGCCGCTCGACCACCGTGCCGCTGGTGACCGAGGCCCGCAACTGGACCGAAGGCGTGTACATGGCCGCCACCATGGGTTCGGAAACCACCGCCGCGGCCGCTGGCCAGCAAGGCGTGGTGCGCCGCGACCCGTTCGCCATGCTGCCGTTCTGCGGCTACAACATGAGCGACTACTTCGGCCACTGGCTGGCACTGGGCCAGAAGCTGGAAGTCGCGGGCGCGAAGCTGCCGAAGATCTACTGCGTCAACTGGTTCCGCAAGGACGCCGACGGCAACTTCGTGTGGCCGGGCTTCGGCGACAACATGCGCGTGCTGTCGTGGATGATCGATCGCGTGGAAGGCAAGGGGCAGGGCGCCGAACACATGTTTGGCACGACGCCGCGATATGAGGATCTGAACTGGAATGGGGTGGAGTTCTCCCCGGCGCAATTTGCGCAGGTGACCTCGATTGATCGCGATGCCTGGCGGGAGGAACTGGCGCTGCATGATGCGCTGTTCACGCAGCTGAATCATCGCCTGCCGCAGGCGCTGGCGGAAACGCGCGCGGCGCTGGGCAAGCGGCTGGAGGGCTAAGCCGCTGCCGGTTTGCTCCCCTCTCCCCGTGAGGTCCGTGAGGGGAGAGGGAGAACACCTTGCCAAGGCGAGTTCGGGCGGCCTGGGAGCACCCAGAACCGCACTCCTTTTCGGCGTCCTGGGGGCCTGTCAGCCCCCCTCGCTATCCCCCAGCGTCTCCACCGCATACTTCACCAACCCCGAGCGCCCTTCGATCCCCAGCTTGCGTTTCAGGTTGAGCCGGTGTGTTTCGACCGTCCGCACCGATACGCCCAGTTGCGCCGCAATCTCCTTGTTGGCCATCCCGCGCCCGATGCAGCCCAGGATGTCGCGCTCGCGCCGGGTCAGCGCATCCAGCGGTCCCGGGCTCTGCTCGGCCATGCCGCGCGCGATGCGGGCACTGTAGAACACCCGCCCCGCCAGCACCGACTGGATCGCCGCCATCAGCTCATCGGCCGGCGCATCCTTCAGCACATAGCCCCGCGCCCCCGCCCGCACTGCCTGCCGCACATACTCCAGGTTGTCGTGCATCGACACGATCAGTACCGCCAGCTCCGGATACCGGTCATGGAGCGCGGCCGCCAGCGCAATGCCGCCCATGCCGCGCATGCCGATATCGGTGATCACCAGGTCCGGCAGGTCGGCCTCGCCGGCACGGTCCAGCCACGCGAGCGCCGCCTCGCCGCCATCGGCCTCGCCGACCACGCGCAGCCCCGGCTGCAGCGCCAGGTGCATGCGCATGCCGTCGCGCACCAGCGCGTGATCGTCGATCAGCAATACGCGCGCCGGTGCGCCGGTGTGGCTCGATTCAGGGGAACGTGTCATGACTGCGAAGGTCCGGCGGAAACAGGATCATGCGAAACGGCTGCGGGCTTTGGCGCAGGCTTCGCCAGGGGCAGCGACGCCACCAGCTCGGTGCCGCCGGTGCCGGAAACAATATCGAACTGCCCGCACAACGCGGCGATGCGCTCGCCCAGGTTGCGCAGGCCGATGCCGCGCCGGGGATCGCGCTGCATGCTCGGCACGTCGAAACCGGCGCCGTCGTCGCGCACCGTGAGCCGGGTGGCGTCGGCGTCGAATGCCAGCGACACGCTGACGTGCCGGGCGTTTGCGTGGCGTTCCACGTTGGTCAGCGCCTCCTGGGCGATGCGGAACAGCGCGGTGGCCTGCTCGTCGGGCAACTCGCGCGGGGTACCTGACTGAATCACCGAGATCTGCAGCCGGCTGCCGCCCTGCATCTCGCGCGCCAGGTGCTGGAGCGCGGCAAAGAGACCGAGGTCGTCCAGCAATGCCGGCCGCAAATTGCGCGCCACCCGCCGCACTTCATTGAAAACCGTGTCGAGCCGGTTCAGCGCCATGCCCAGCACCGGCGCCACCGCGGCGCCTTCGGTCGGAGCCAGCCGCAGCCGGTTGGTAGCGGTTTCCAGCACCAGCTTGACCGACACCAGCAACTGGCTGATGCCGTCGTGCAGTTCGCGCGACAGCCGTGCCCGCTCCTCCTCCTGCGACTGCACCACCCGCTGCGCAAGCTGGCGCAGCTTGGCATCGGCCTCGCGATGCTCGCTGACATTGAGCGCGAGGCCGCTGGCCGCTACCAGCAGGATGCTGATCGCGGCGATCACGCCGATCCAGGCCATGGTCTCCCGGATATCGGTCTCGGCACGGGCATCGAGCTGGCGCAGCGTGCTTTCCACGTCGTCCAGGTAGATGCCGGTGCCGAGCATCCAGCCCCATTCGGGCACCGACACCACGTAGCCGAGCTTGGGTACCAGTTGCTGCGATGACGGCTTTTTCCACAGGTACCGCACCGCGCCGCCTCCGCCCCTGGCCGCCGCGATCAGCTGCTGGATGGTGAGCGATCCCTGCGGGTCGCGCATGGTCCACAAGTCCTGGCCGACCAGCTCGGGTTGGCGCGGGTGCATCAGGTTGCGGCCCTGCAGGTCGTACAGGAAGAAATAGCCGTCCGGCCCGTAGTCGAGCCGGGCCAGCGCCTCCATTGCCGCCTGGCGCGTGGCCAGATCAGTGCGGCCCGACCGCACCATCGGCGCGATCGCGCTCTGCGCCAGTTCTACGTAGTGGCGCAGCTCCATTTCCTTGCTTTGCAGGTAAGCGGCTTCGACCAGCGCGCGCTCATGCTGCGCGAGCTGGGTCGCCTGGTAGCGCACGGCAAGCGCGATGCCCAGCATGGCCACCGCAAGGGGCGCCACCGCGAGCAACAGGATCTTCTGGCGGAGTTTCATACAGGACTGGGGGTAAACACCGATGCCGCGCAGGCGGCATGCCACCGTCGATTTGCGTAGTACTACGCAGAAGTGCTGCGTAGTTACGCGCTTGTGCGGGGTTTGGCGGGTGTCAATACTACACGCCGGATGCGCAGGCCGCCCCAACAAGGCGCGCGTATCCACGCAGCTGGTGCACCGGCCTATCCGGATGGTGCACCGCCTGCCTGCAAGACGAGATCCGGAAACGACACGAACCGGGCGAGCAGCAGCCAGATCCCAGGAGACACCTTCACCGCCGGATTGCCCAGCTGCCCGCCCAGTCGCGCCCGCCGCCGACCCAGCCCGTTGCCAGTTACCAGTCCTTCGCCGCCGCAGGCTTTCCAAATCCCGGTCTGAGGAGACCTTCACTATGAATCGCATCGGAGAACACCTGGTGTGGCTGGCCGTCGCCGTGCTCGGCGCGTTTGCCTTCGGCACCGTCGCGCTGGCGCGCGGCGAGGCCGTCAGCGCACTGTGGATCGTGGTCGCCGCGCTCTGCATCTACCTGATCGCCTACCGCTACTACAGCCGCTTTATCGCCGACAAGGTGATGCAGCTCGACCCGAAACGCATGACGCCGGCCTGGCGCCATAACGACGGCCTGGACTACGTGCCGACCAACAAGGCGGTTCTGTTCGGCCACCACTTCGCCGCGATCGCCGGGGCCGGCCCGCTGGTCGGCCCGGTGCTCGCCGCGCAGATGGGCTACATGCCCGGCATGCTGTGGCTGCTGGCCGGCGTGGTGTTCGCCGGCGCGGTGCAGGACTTCATGGTGCTGTTCATCTCCACGCGCCGCGACGGCCGCTCGCTGGGCGACCTGGTCAAGTCCGAAATGGGCACGGTGCCGGGCCTGATCGCGCTGTTCGGCTGCTTCATGATCATGATCATCATCCTGGCGGTGCTGGCGCTGATCGTGGTGAAGGCGCTGGCCGATTCGCCGTGGGGCACCTTCACCGTGGCGGTGACCATCCCCATCGCCATCTTCATGGGCATCTACACCCGCTACATCCGTCCGGGCCGCATCGGCGAAGTATCCGTGATCGGCTTCGTGCTGCTGATGATGGCGATCATCGGCGGCCAGTACGTGCATGAAAGCGCGACGCTGGCCCCGCTGTTCACCTACGACGGCAAGGCGCTGACCTGGATGCTGATCATTTACGGCTTCATCGCCGCCGTGCTGCCGGTGTGGCTGCTGCTGGCCCCGCGCGACTACCTGTCGACCTTCCTGAAGATCGGCACCATCATCGCGCTGGCGGTGGGCATCGTGATCGTGGCGCCGGAGCTGAAGATGCCGGCCTTCACGCAGTTCGCCGAGGGCGGCGGCCCGGTGTGGTCGGGCAACCTGTTCCCGTTCCTGTTCATCACCATCGCCTGCGGCGCGGTGTCGGGCTTCCATGCGCTGATCTCGTCGGGCACCACGCCCAAGCTGCTGGAGAACGAGACCCACGCGCGCTTCATCGGCTACGGCGCGATGCTGGCCGAGTCCTTCGTCGCCATCATGGCGCTGGTGGCCGCCGCGGTGATCGAGCCGGGCGTGTACTTCGCCATGAACAGCCCCGCGGCCGTGATCGGCACCACGCCGGAAGCGGTGGCGCAGGCGGTCTCGACCTGGGGCTTCGTGATCACGCCTGACGTGCTGGTGCAGACCGCCAAGGACGTCGGCGAGAACACCATCATCTCGCGCGCCGGCGGCGCGCCGACGCTGGCCGTGGGCATCGCGCACATCCTGCACCAGGTGGTGGGCGGCCAGGCCATGATGGCGTTCTGGTACCACTTCGCGATCCTGTTCGAGGCACTGTTCATCCTGACCGCCGTCGACGCGGGCACCCGTGCCGGCCGCTTCATGCTGCAGGACCTGCTGGGCAGCTTTATCCCGTCGATGCGCAAGACCGACTCGCTGCCCGCCAACCTGATCGCCACCGGGCTGTGCGTGGCGGCCTGGGGCTACTTCCTGTACCAGGGCGTGGTCGATCCGCTGGGCGGCATCAACACCCTGTGGCCGCTGTTCGGCATCTCCAACCAGATGCTGGCCGCGGTGGCGCTGGTGCTGGGTACCTGCGTGCTGGTCAAGATGAAGCGCGGCCAGTACGCCTGGGTCACGCTGGTGCCGACCGTCTGGCTGCTGATCTGCACGCTGACTGCCGGCTGGCAGAAGCTGTTCCACGCCGACCCGAAGGTCAGTTTCCTGACCCACGCCGCCAAGTTCAGCGCCGCCATTGCCGAAGGCAAGGTGCTGGCCCCGGCCAAGTCGATGGAGCAGATGCACCGCATCGTCTTCAACGACTACCTGGACGCCGGCCTGTGCGCGCTGTTCATGGTGGTGGTGCTGTCGATCGTGTTCTATGGCTTCAAGACCGCGCTGCAGGCCCGCGCGGTGAACCGCCCGACCGACAAGGAAACGCCGTTCGAGCCGCTGCCAGGCGCGGCTTCGGCCCAGTCCTGACCCTGACCTCGACAAGGAGCCCGCCATGCTGGAACAACTGGGTACGATGGGGCGTTATCTCGGGCAGTCGCTGCGGCTGATGGTCGGCTTGCCCGACTACCAGACCTATGTGGCGCACATGGAGAGCACGCATCCGGACCGCGCGCCGATGAGCTACGAAGAGTTCTTCCGCGAGCGCCAGGAAGCGCGCTACGGCGGCGGGCAGGGCAAGTGCTGCTGAGCACACGGTAAAATACGCATCCGGGCCCTGGCCCGGGTGCAGACAAAGCAGACAGGCGATCACATGATCGCCTGTCTTTTTGTTAGGTGTTGTATTTTCACCGCGCTTTTATTGCCCAGTTACGCCGTTTCTGTAGGGGGTTACAGGGCTTTACAGGTAGTTACAGCAAGCGTGGGGCTCCTTCTCTACACTTGCGACACATCATGGCAATTCAAAGGACAAGACATATGACTCGCCATCCCGTTCGCAATCTGACCATTGCCCTCGCCCTGGCGGCCAGCGCGCTGCCGGCCTTCGCGGGCGACATGAACAACGCCCTGGGCGGCGCGCTCGGCGGCGTCGCCGGTGCCGCAGTGGGCGGCGCGCTCGGCGGCAGCACCGGCGCAGTGATCGGTGGTGCGGTGGGTGGCGGCGCAGGCGGCGCCGTGACGTCCAACCGCCGCGAGCGCACCGGCGCCATCATCGGCGGCGCGCTGGGCGGTGGCGCGGGTACCGCGGCGGGCAACGCCATGGGCGGCCGTACCGGCGGCCTGATTGGCGCCGGCCTGGGGGGCGGTGCCGGTGCGGCGCTGGGCGGCAATATCTCGCGCAGCAATTCGTATGCAGACGACCGTCGTTATTACAACAACGGCCACTACAAGCACAAGAAGCACAAGCATCGCCATCACCACGATCACGACTGATCTGCCGGGGTGAAGCAAAAACGGGCCGCAAGGGCCCGTTTCTTATTTGTGCCGTCTGGCATAATCGATTTCAGTGCGGCGCCCGACCTGCCGCGCACCGAAACAAAGAAGCCCGCAGCCGGACATGCCGGTTGCGGGCTTCTTCTCCTCCAATAAAGCGGGAGAGGGTGTTTGACTCTCTCCCAAAGCCGGTTGGAGACCAGGCAGAAACAGAAGGGGCCGCTCTGGGGAGGAGCGGCCCCGGATCGCGCTTGCAGGAGCCTTGTTGCGGTAGCGGACCCCGGAGGGACGGGCCGCTTACAGCGGCGCGCGATCGGTACCGGTTTCGTACTTTGCGCCGTCGGCAAAGGCGTCGAACTTGCCGGCGCGGGCGCCATCGGTGTAGGTGTCGAACTTGCCAGCCTTGGCACCGTCAGCGAACACGTCGTACTTGCCGGCCTTGGCGCCGTCCGTGTAGACGTCGTACTTGGCCGCCTTGGCACCGTCGGTGAACACATCGAACTTGCCTGCCTTGGCAAAGGCCGGCGAAGCGGACAGGGCAGCGGCGATGGTGGCGACAGCGATCAGGGCGGAGCGGTTTTTCATGATTCAGGCCTTCTTTATAGCTTGGATGCCTCCGCCAGCACTTTGGCTGAAACAGGATTGTTGCATTGCGGCATCCGATGGGCAGATATTAGGCATTTCCCTCATATCAATAAATATCAGGATCCACAATGATTAGTTCTGATTCCAACAATAAAGCAGCCTGAACGCGTAAGGATTCAGCGCAGAAACGGGAGACTATGTCATGGATCGCCTGCAATCGATGCGTGTGTTTTCCAAGGTGGTGGAACTGGGAAGCTTCGCGCGTGCAGCGCAACAGCTGGAAATGTCCAACGCCGTGGTCACCCGCTACGTCGCCGACCTGGAAAGCCACCTGGGCACCCGGCTGCTGAACCGGACCACTCGCAGCCTGTCGCTGACCGACGCCGGCGAAACCTACCTGCAGCGCTGCCAGCAGATCCTCGAGGATGTGGAAGAGGCCGAAAGCGTGGTCGCCGCGCGCAGCCAGTCGCTGTCGGGCACGCTGCGGCTGGTGACGCCGGTGATGTTCGGCCTGCACCTGCTGCCCGAACTGCTATCGCGCTTCCAGCAGCTCTATCCGGATGTGGTGTTCGACGTGCTGCTGTCTGACCGCAACGTCGACATCGTCGAGGAAGGCCGCGACGTGGCCGTAATGCTGTCAGACCTGGGACTGGGCTCGCATCTTGTGGCACGCCCGCTGCTGTCGGCCGAAGTGATCCTGTGTGCATCGCCCGGCTACGTGGCCGCGCACGCGCCGCTGCGCCATGCGCACGAGCTGAGCCACCATCGCTGCATCGCGATGCGGCTGCCCAACGCCGAACACGAATGGACGCTGCTCGGGCCCGAGGGCGAGGTGACCGTGCCGATCCGCCCTGGCCTGCTGTGCAGCAATGCCGAGCTGGCGCACCAGGCTGCGCTGGCCAATATGGGCGTGGCCATGCTGTCTTCCTACCTGGCCCGGCCGAATATCGAATCTGGCAAGCTGGTCCATGTGTTGCCGCAGTATCAGTTGCCACGGCGGGACGTCAGCGTGGTCTACCCGAGCCGGAAGTTCCTGCCGACCAAGGTCCGTGCGTTTATCGATTTCCTGCTGGAGGAAGGGCAGGTGAAGGGCAAGGCGGAGGACGCCGAGCCGCGGCACCCGGCGCATAGCGTCAGCACGTAAGTCCTGGAAGTCCTGGAAGTCCTGGGAAGGGCCGGCGGCTGATTCCGGATTGCAAAAGGGGCCCTTGCGGGCTAATGCCGTTCAGTTAAGGTCCTTTCTGAGGAACCGGACGGTGTAGCGCTTAGGCAGGG
>NZ_JADGMP010000079.1:0-811 GCF_015549295.1 Cupriavidus sp. IK-TO18 | reverse complement strand
TGAGGTAGCCTGATCGAGGCGGACACGCTTGGTCCTTAGATTAAGATCGTGGATCAGGAGTGTGTACAGATGAGCAAGGCAAGACAGACGTACGGGGAAGAGTTTCAGGCAGAGGCCGTGAGACTAGTGCTGGAACAGGGGCTGACGCTGCAGTCGGCCGCGCAGCGCCTGGGGATTCCGAAGGGCACGTTGACGAATTGGGTGTCGAAAGCCAAGGCGCCTGGAACAGCAGCGGCACCCGGAGGCGTGACAGTGGCAGAGTTGGCGGCGGAGAATGCGAGGCTGCGCAAGGAGCTGGCCGAGGCGAGGCTGGAGCGCGATATTGTAAAAAAAGCCGCGGCGTACTTCGCCAGGGAATCACTGCCCGGTACGCGTTCGTGAGTCAATGGCGAGAAGTGTATCCGGTGAAGTTGATGTGCCGGGTATTGGGGGTCTCGCGCAGTGGCTACTACGATTGGACGCACAGACCTTACGGGCTCAGTCCGGAACAGGAGCGGCTGCGTCTGGCGATCCGGGCAGCCCACAAGCGCACGCGTCAGACGTATGGTACGCGGCGCCTGCAGCGCGAGCTGGCTGGCGATGGATTCGTGGTTGGCCGTGACCGGCTGGCCAGACTGCGCAAGGAGATGGGGATTCGATGTCGGCAAAAGCGTCGATTCGTGGCGACAACGCGCTCGGCACATAATCTGCCAGTGGCGCCCAACCTACTGGAGCAGAAATTTGAAGCCGACAGGCCAAACGCCGCGTGGGTGACTGACATCACGTATATCGCGACCGATGAGGGTTGGTTGTACCTGGCAGGAATCAAGGA
>NZ_JADGMP010000078.1:0-1709 GCF_015549295.1 Cupriavidus sp. IK-TO18 | reverse complement strand
AGCAGCACGTTCATGTGGCCGGGCATGCGGCCCGCCACCGGGTGGATCGCGTACTTCACAGTCACGCCCTTCTCGGTGAGCAGTTCGGTCAGTTCCTTCAGGGCATGCTGCGCGCGCGCCACGGCCAGGCCGTAGCCGGGGACGATGATCACGGTCTCGGCGTTGCCCATCAGGAAGGCGGCATCGTCGGCCGAGCCGGACTTCACGTTGCGCTGCGCCTGCGCGCCGGCGGACGCGCCAGCCGACGCATCGCCGCCGAAGCCGCCCAGGATCACGTTGAAGAACGAGCGGTTCATCGCGCGGCACATGATGTACGAGAGGATGGCACCGCTTGAGCCCACCAGCGAGCCGGCGATGATCAGCATCGGGTTGTTCAGCGAGAAGCCGATGCCCGCCGCCGCCCAGCCCGAGTACGAGTTCAGCATCGACACCACCACCGGCATGTCGGCGCCACCGATCGGGATGATGATCAGCACGCCCAGCACGAACGCGATCGCCAGCATGATCAGGAACGGCAGCCAGTCCTGCGACATGAAGAAGATCACGCCGAAGCCGACCATCGCCACCGCCAGCAGCAGGTTCAGCCAGTGCTGGCCGGGGAACACCACCGGCGCGCCCTGGAACACGCGGAACTTGTAGCGCCCGGCCAGCTTGCCGAAGGCGATCACCGAACCGGAGAAGGTGATGGCGCCGACAAAGCAGCCGATGAACAGC
This sequence comes from Cupriavidus sp. IK-TO18, assembly GCF_015549295.1. Lineage (NCBI taxonomy): Bacteria > Pseudomonadati > Pseudomonadota > Betaproteobacteria > Burkholderiales > Burkholderiaceae > Cupriavidus > Cupriavidus sp. IK-TO18. The sequence continues at coordinate 995 of NZ_JADGMP010000078.1, read as the reverse complement.
TCGATCCGGTTGCCCAGCGGAATATCGTTCGAACCGACCGGCGCGATGCCGAATGCCGCAGGCTCCGCGACCGCGGCCACCGCGATGAACACCGCCGCGAGACCGATCAGCGAGTGCATCGCCGCGACCAGCTCGGGCATCCTGGTCATCTGCACCTTGCGCGCCACGTAGGCGCCGATGCCGCCGCCGACCACCAGCGCCGCCAGGATCAATGCCAGCCCGCTGCCGGTGTTGCCGGCCTCGCCCGCGCCCGCCAGCACCTCGTTCTTCAGCTTCAGGATCAGCGCCACCGTGGTCAGCGCGGCCACCAGCATGCCCGCCATGCCGAAGGCATTGCCGCGCCGTGCCGTGGTCGGGTGCGACAGCCCCTTCAGCGCCTGGATAAAGCAGACCGATGCGCCCAGGTAGGACAGCGTCACCAGATTCATCGACAGGCCGTTCATCGCGCCACCTCCGCCAGCTTCCCGCCCGCCTGCGCGCTGTCCTGCGGCGGTGCCTTCGGTGCCTTCTTGCGGAACATCTCCAACATGCGCTGCGTGACCAGGAAGCCGCCGAACACATTGACCGCCGCCAGCGCCACCGCCAGCGTGCCCATGGCCCGGCCGACATTGCCTTCGGTCAGTCCTGCGGCCAGCATCGCGCCGACGATGATGATGGCCGAGATCGCATTGGTCACCGCCATCAGCGGCGTATGCAGCGCGGGCGTGACGGTCCAGACCACGTGGTAGCCCACGTAGATCGCCAGGACAAAGATGATCAGGTTGATCACCGTGTGGCTAACCATTTCCATTGAGGTCTCCTTTGAATCAGCCGGCCAGCGCCGCTTCCTTGCGTCCCGCCACCAGGCAGGCGGCGACGATGTCGTCTTCGAGGTTGAGCGTGAGCTGGCCATCCTTGTCGACGACAAGCTTGAGGAAATCCAGCACGTTGCGCGCGTAGAGCGCCGAGGCGTCGGCCGCCACCATGCTGGCCAGGTTGGTATGGCCGATGAGGGT
>NZ_JADGMP010000077.1:0-2184 GCF_015549295.1 Cupriavidus sp. IK-TO18 | reverse complement strand
TGATAGGGCAGAAATTTGAATGATGCGTCGCCGGCACGTTGGCCGTGCGATCCGTCGAGTTATCATGAATCATCAGAGCAACGGGCGTAGCCCGCGTCGACCTTTTATCTAATAAATGCATCCCTTCCGGAAGTCGGGGTTTGTTGCACGTATTAGCTCTAGAATTACTACGGTTATCCGAGTAGCAGGTACCATCAAACAAACTATAACTGATTTAATGAGCCATTCGCAGTTTCACAGTCTGAATTAGTTCATACTTACACATGCATGGCTTAATCTTTGAGACAAGCATATGACTACTGGCAGGATCAACCAGGTAGCAATCCTCCACGATGCCGGTGACCGCGCGCGAACGGCACGACTCCAACCCGGGGGTTGGGACGAGGTCGAGAGCGGGCACGACAGTCGTGCTATCGAGAGACACAAGCTCAGTACGGGCCGATACGGAGGGGAACTGCAGTCCCCCCCGCCCGCGTGGTGTTCTGCATCCGACAGCGCGACCGTCGGACCGTGCACCAGAGCTGCCGCGAACGGCATTGCGAGGGGCACGGGCGACGGTACGTGGTCTGCCCCGAGCCGCCGTGAAGGCGAGGGGGCAAGAGGGGACACAATCACATCACAAAGATTTCCCAAACGGGAACGCAACACAGGAACCCTTGTATTTCACCTCGACGCGGATCGAGACCGCTCGGGTACGAGAACAGAGGGGATCGGAGGCTGACAGTTCGACGCTCGAGCGCGGATCCTGCCAGCCCCTTCGACCCTATTACCGCTCATGCACAATCGCGTACACAAAGCGACAACCCCACCAAGCGTACAACGTGCCCGAGGAGCTCTTTGAGCCAAGGGAACGCCGAAGCACTCGGCAGAATCGTCGCCCGCACCGCTCAGCGCGAGAGATTGCTTGGGAACCGGCCGATTCTTCGCTCGGCACGGGAATTTCATACTAAGGTCGCGACAAGAATTTCGTCGCCGGTGCTTGCACCCACACCCCCGTGCCGCTGCCAGGTGTCACGCGCCGCGTAATTCTGCACAAAATTGAGCTATATAAAGAGGCTTATTCCAGCCACCACTCGTATGGCTCGATTTTGGGCAGAATTTTCGGGGGTGGGAGAGGCAAGCACCTCTCCCTTGGTGAGCATTCGGCAATCTCGCCATCCAGCAGGAGGAAGTCATTGACGCAACGCATCACTCACACCCCCTTCCCGAAGGGAAGCAAAGAAAACCAGTGGATTTGCCACAAATTGAGCAACTTAAGTTATTTCGCGATATACTCCCTGTCCATCAACTCGACGCAGGACAGCCCGACACCCGCAATTGCACGCCTTGGAAGATACACCATACAAGCTGCGGCGGCGGGCTGGAGGGGTGGAAGGATGCGGCGGGGCCTCCAACGCCCGTGGGAGCTGGCTGCTGCTCTCAAGTCCGCAGGTCCCCCGGACGCGATCGGGATTGCGGTCCCCACCCGGGCGGCGGCAGTTGCGGGGACGTCGATCGGGGCGCACCGCCGACCTCCAGCCCCTGCGAGCCCGCTCGCCACTGACCTCCAACCCCCGCGGCCGTCGGCGCACTGCTCCCCTCCCTCGCGCACGGCTGCAGGGAGGGCAGTGGGGCCCGTGGGGATGCCCCGGTGCCGTCGTGCAATTGTGGGACGCGCCCCACAACCCCGGGAACAGTTGAAGCGCAATGGGAGGCAGGTTGCGGGCAAAAGCGCTCATTCTTGGAGGCCGGCAGAAAACCCCTATTCCCGACCCTGTTAGCATTCCGTAAGCTCCTTTACCCGATGATGCTTTTAGTGCTCCAGATCAAGGTCTACAGCACATGAATCGCTTATCCCTTGCCGGTGGGGTGCAACAATGCAGCGCGACTGACCTCCCTTGCGGGCTGAAGGCATCAGCGCGTGGCGCACCTCCCCGGCAGGCCGAGGGGCAGCAGCGCCGCTAACCTCCCTCGCGACACCGAGGGCAACGGCACGCTGCCAACCTCGCTCGCTGTCACCAGGGGAATCCTAGTAAGACACTAGGGACGCCGGCGCCGCTGCGGTCCCCGGACGTGCGATCGGGGGCGCGCCTCTGACATCCGGCCCCCGCCTGCCGCTGGCCTACGACGCCCGCGGCCCGACGGCGTCGGCGCGCTGCTCCGCGACCTCGCGCGCCGACGCGGGGAGGGCAGCGGCCGCGGCAG
>NZ_JADGMP010000076.1:630-1769 GCF_015549295.1 Cupriavidus sp. IK-TO18 | reverse complement strand
AGGATCGCCGGGTTCTCCAGCGTCGAGGTGTCCTGCGTGATTGCCTCGCCCTTGGCCAGCGAGCGCAGCAGGCGGCGCATGATCTTGCCTGAGCGCGTCTTGGGCAGGTTGTCGCCAAAGCGGATGTCCTTGGGCTTGGCGATCGGGCCGATTTCCTTGCCGACCCAGTTGCGCAGCTCGGTGGCAAGCTTGATGGCCTCTTCGCCGTTCGGGCGGGCGCGCTTGAGCACGACGAACGCGCAGATCGCCTCGCCGGTCATGTCGTCGGGGCGGCCGACCACCGCGGCCTCGGCCACCAGCGGGTTGGCCACCAGCGCCGACTCGATCTCCATCGTGCCCATGCGGTGCCCCGACACGTTCAGCACGTCGTCGATGCGGCCCATGATGGTGAAGTAGCCGGTGTCCTTGTCGCGGATCGAGCCGTCGCCGGCCAGGTACAGCTTGCCGCCCAGCTCCTCGGGGAAGTAGCTCTTCCTGAAGCGCTCCGGATCGCCCCAGATGGTGCGGATCATGGCCGGCCACGGGCGCTTGACCACCAGGATGCCGCCATTGCCGTTGGGCAGGTCATGGCCGGTCTCGTCGACGATGGCGGCCATGATGCCCGGCAGCGGCAGCGTGCACGAGCCCGGCACCAGCGGTGTTGCGCCCGGCAGCGGCGTGATCATGTGGCCGCCGGTCTCGGTCTGCCAGAAGGTGTCGACGATCGGGCAGCGCTCGTTGCCGATGTTCTTGTAGTACCACATCCACGCCTCGGGATTGATCGGCTCGCCCACGGTGCCGAGCAGGCGCAGGCTCGACAGGTCGTATTGCTTCGGGTGGATCTTCTCGTCGGCCTCGGCGGCCTTGATCAGCGAGCGGATCGCGGTCGGCGCGGTATAGAAGATGCTGACCTTGTGGCGCGCGATCATGTCCCAGAAGCGGCCGGCGTTCGGGTAGGTCGGCACGCCTTCGAACACCACCTGGGTGGCGCCGGCGGCCAGCGGGCCGTAGGCGATGTAGGTGTGGCCGGTGACCCAGCCGATGTCGGCGGTACACCAGAACAGGTCGTCGGGCTTGATGTCGAAGGTCCACTTCATCGTCATCAGCGCCCACAGCAGGTAGCCGCCGGTGCTGTGCTGCACGCCCTTGGGCTTGCCGGT
>NZ_JADGMP010000076.1:0-623 GCF_015549295.1 Cupriavidus sp. IK-TO18 | reverse complement strand
CGGCGGTACACGATCACGTTCTTCACGGCCTCGCAGCCGCCCAGCGCCAGCGCGTCGTCGGCGATGGCCTTCAGCGGCAGCGCCTTGCCGCCGCGCATCTGCTCGTCGGCGGTGATCAGCGCCACCGCGCCCACGTCGACCAGCCGCTCCTGCAGCGACTTGGCCGAGAAGCCGCCGAACACCACCGAGTGCGTCGCGCCCAGGCGCGCGCAGGCCTGCATCGCGGCCACGCCTTCGACCGACATCGGCATGTAGATCACGACGCGGTCGCCCTTCCTGATGCCGAGCGTCTTCAGGCCGTTGGCCAGGCGGCACACCTTCGCATGCAGTTCGCGGTAGGTGACGCGCGTCACCGTGCCGTCGTCGGCCTCGAACACGATCGCGACCTTGTCGGCATTGCCGTTTTCCAGGTTGCGGTCCAGGCAGTTGTACGAGGCATTGAGCTGGCCATCCTCGAACCACTTGTAGAACGGCGCGTTGCTCTCGTCCAGCACCTTGGTGAAGGGCTTGTTCCAGTGCAGCAGCTCGCGGGCGTGGCGTGCCCAGAAGCCTTCGTAGTCGCGTTCGGCTTCCTCGCACAGCGCGCGGTAGGCGTCCATGCTGGGAATCGCGGCCTGGCTGGC
>NZ_JADGMP010000075.1:0-1030 GCF_015549295.1 Cupriavidus sp. IK-TO18 | reverse complement strand
CGCTGATGGCCTCGACCCAGGCTTGTCCTAGGCGAGGAGCGGTCACATCATCGGGTAATCGTCGATCGCCCCTCGCATACAGGTCGCGCAGCTTGCCCAAAGCGTCGATTGCGGGGTGTTCTCCGATGGCTTGCCAGGGAAGCTTCGCGACCGCCACTAGGGCGTGTTCACACTATTTGAGCCCGTCAACGATGAGCGCAAAATTGATGAAGGCGATGAACATTACGTCCAGTTTGTCGAATCGGGAAAAGATGCGACGAAAGCCTTTGAGACGGCGGAACAGGCGCTCCACTTCGTTTCTGCGCTTGTACATCTCGCGATCATATTCCCATGGTTCAAGGCGATTGCTTTTGGGCGGAACCACGGGAATGAAACCCAGGTCGAGTGCGAGTTGTCGCGTCTCATCGCCCTCATATGCCTTGTCCATTAGCAGGTGCAGTGGCCGATCGGGTGGCCCAAGGCTTTGTAGCAGGGCACGCCCCTGCGGTGCATCACCGGCCTGGCCGGGTGACAGCGCGAACGTTATGGCCGTTCGAGCATCCGCGGCAACCATATGAATCTTTGTGGTCCATCCGCCTCGGGATTTTCCAATGACTTGGGGTCCGTTTTTTTTAATGCACCAGTACCGTCAGGATGAACTTTTACCGCCGTGCTATCCAGCGAGACCGCCTCGATCCTGATGCGAACGATCTGCGCACGCTGCAATTCCGTGAACACGCGATCCAGTACGCCGCTCTTGGACCATCGGTTCATCCGCGTGTAGACCGTGTGCCACCGGCCGAAGCGCTTTGGCAAACCGCGCCATTTGCAACCGTGCTCAGCAACATAAAGGATCGCATTCAAAATTTGCAGGTTCGACATGCTTACGTTGCCACGCTGACGCGGCAAGCAGTGCTCAATCTGTCGATATTGGGCTTCGGTGATCTCCATCACCGAAGGATACAACTAAATCCAATTAGTGTGAACACGCCCTAGTAACGCGCGCACGGGCCTAATGGCGTCGATTAGCCGCTGCCTGATTGCAGATGCC
>NZ_JADGMP010000074.1:0-710 GCF_015549295.1 Cupriavidus sp. IK-TO18 | reverse complement strand
AACCGGCTGGGCGTGACCGGCGTGATCGATGCGGGCGGCGGGTACCAGAACTACCCCGAGGACTACAGCATCATCGAGGAACTGCACAAGGAAGGCCAACTGACGGTGCGGCTGGCGTACAACCTGTTCACGCAGAAGCCCAAGGAAGAGCTGAACGACTTCAAGACCTGGACCGCCAAGGTCAAGCCGGGCCAGGGCGACGACCTCTACCGCCACAACGGCGCGGGCGAGATGCTGGTCTACACCGCGGCCGACTTCGAGGACTTCCGCGTCGAGCGCCCCGACATGGCGCCGTCGATGGAGGCCGACCTCGAGCCGGTGATCCGCCTGCTCGCGGAAAAGCGCTGGCCGTGGCGGCTGCATGCGACCTATGACCAGACTATCTCCCGTGCGCTGGATGTCTACGAGAAGGTCGCGAAAGACATCCCGTTCAACGGCCTGAACTGGTTCTTCGACCACGCCGAGACCATTTCCGACCGCAATATCGACCGCATCGCCGCGCTCGGCGGCGGCATCGCCGTGCAGCACCGCATGGCCTACCAGGGCGAGTACTTTGTCGAGCGCTACGGCGCACGCGCCGCCGAGGCTACGCCGCCCGTGAAGAAGATGCTGGAAAAAGGCGTCAAGGTGGGCGCCGGCACCGATGCCACGCGCGTGGCCTCGTACAACCCGTGGGTGTCGCTGTACTGGCTGACCACCGGCAAGACCGT
>NZ_JADGMP010000073.1:0-2329 GCF_015549295.1 Cupriavidus sp. IK-TO18 | reverse complement strand
CGGTGGCCGGATGCCATTGCCAAGGGGGCTGAATTTACGATGCCGGTGGCTAAGTAAGGTCTTGATTGGTTTTTGGTTTTTGCTGCCAAGCCGCAGGCAAAGCACGCATTCCAAACATAAGAAAGCCATGGAGACATTCGACTACATCATCGTTGGCGCCGGCTCAGCCGGCTGTGTCCTGGCCAACCGCCTGACCCAGGACCCTGACATCAACGTCCTCCTGCTGGAAGCTGGCGGCAAAGACGACTACCACTGGATCCACATCCCGGTAGGCTACCTGTACTGCATCGGCAACCCCCGCACGGACTGGCTCTACCGCACCGAAGCCGAGGCCGGCCTGAACGGCCGCTCCCTTGGCTACCCCCGCGGCCGCGTCTTGGGCGGATGCTCGTCAATCAACGGCATGATCTACATGCGCGGCCAGCGCGAAGACTACGACGACTGGGCCCGCCTGTCCGGCGACGACGGCTGGAAATGGGACAACGTGCTTCCGCTGTTCAAGCGCTGCGAAGACCACCACCGCGGACCAAGCGAATTCCATGGTGCCCACGGCGAGTGGCGCGTCGAAGCGCAGCGGCTGCGCTGGGACATCCTCGAGCGCTTTGCCGATGCGGCGGAGCAAGCCGGCATCCCGCGTACCGACGACTTCAACCAGGGCGACAACTTCGGCGTCGGCTACTTTGAAGTGAACCAGCGCCGCGGCATCCGCTGGAACACCGCCAAGGCCTTCCTGCGCCGCGCGTCGGAGCGCCCGAACCTGACCATCGTCACCGGCGCGCAAGTCAGCGCGCTTACCTTCGACGGGCGCCACTGCACTGGCGTGCAATACATCGGTGGCGGGCGGCCGCATGCCGCGGCGGCGCGGCATGAAGTCATCCTTTCCGCCGGCGCGGTCAATACGCCGCAGCTGCTGGAGCTGTCCGGCATCGGCGAGCCGGAACGGCTGCGCGCACTCGGCATCGAGGTACGCCACGCCTTGCCCGGCGTGGGTGAAAACCTGCAGGACCACCTGCAGCTGCGCACCGTGGTCAAGGTCAATGGCGTGCGTACGCTCAACACGCGTGCCGCCAGCCTGTGGGGCAAGTTGTGCATCGGCGTCGAGTACGCCTTCAACCAGAGCGGGCCGATGAGCATGGCGCCGTCGCAGCTGGGCGCATTCGCGCGCTCGGATCCGTCGCAGGCGCGGCCAAATGTGGAGTACCACGTGCAGCCGCTGTCGCTGGACAAATTCGGCGATCCGCTGCACGCGTTCAATGCCTTCACCGCCAGCGCCTGCAACCTGCGGCCGACGTCGCGCGGCAGCGTGCATGCGCGCAGCGCCGATTTCCGCGATGCGCCGGTGATCGCGCCCAACTACCTGTCGACCGATGAAGACCGGCGTGTCGCCGCCGATTCGTTGCGGCTGACGCGCCGCATCGTGGCATCGCCGGCGCTGGCGCCGTACCAGCCCGAGGAATACCTGCCGGGTGCCGCGTTCCAGACCGACGAAGAACTGGCCGAAGCCGCCGGCAGCATCGGCACCACCATCTTCCATCCCGTCGGCACCTGCAAGATGGGACGCGGCGACGACGGCATGGCAGTGGTCGATAACCGGCTGCGGGTGTTCGGCATCGAGGGGCTGCGCGTGGTCGATGCCTCGGTGATGCCGCTGATCACCTCGGGCAATACCAACTCGCCCACCATCATGATTGCCGAGCGCGCCAGCGACATGATCCGCGAAGACCGCCGGCGCGGCGCGGGGGCAGCGGGAGTGATGGCGCCAGCGCCACTCGCCGCGGCGGAAAACGCCTGAAGGTGGCAGGCGCGGGGTGCGCAGCATGGGAAATCGGGCGCGAAAGCATGGGGGCGCCAGGTGGCGTTTGCTGATCATGTGCGCCTGCAAAAAAACTGACACTTGGTTCATGTTTCATAGTGCAAACCCCGATGTTTTGCGATGCAACAGGCGCACACAATAGACGCCTCGGAGGGTGCGCGGGCTGCACATTGTGCTGGCCGCTGTCCTCCGGCGGGAGCCGCCCCGCACAGCCATGACAAAGACGCCGCAGCACGCCGCGACCACGGACGTGCCTGGCGGACGCGGCACAGGGCCTACAGGCCGGTTCGGACCATCAGTCAGTGCCGGGCATCACCCGGCGTACAACGAAGGGCGGGCAGGAGACATGAACCAGCAGGAAACCATCCTGGAAACGCGGAACCTCACCAAGGAGTTCAAGGGGTTCACCGCGGTGAGCGACGTCAACCTACAGGTGCGCCGCGGCTCGATCCATGCGTTGATCGGCCCTAATGGCGCAGGCAAGACCACTTGCTTCAACCTGCTCACCAAGTTCCT
>NZ_JADGMP010000072.1:0-534 GCF_015549295.1 Cupriavidus sp. IK-TO18 | reverse complement strand
TGCCTCACTGGCCTCTCAGTAGCGGTCCGGCCGTCAGCCCCCGTTTTGGCGCGCTCTCCTAGAACGCCATCGGCTTGCCGTGACGCTCGACATAGGCGCGCGTGGCGCTGAAATACGCCGCCGTGGACTCGGTCGGCACGAACAAAAGCTGCATCAGCCGCCCGGTCGCGTCATCGACAAACACGAGCAGCGTGCACGCCGGCGCCCGCTCCTCGAACCAGGCGTGGTCGCTGCCATCGATCTGCACCAGCTCGCCCAGGCAGGCGCGGCGGTTCCGCGGCTGGTGCACCTTGGGCGGGCGCTGCTTGCGCGGCACCCAGAAGCCGGCGTCGATCATGATCCGGCGCACCGTCTCCGTGGCCNNTCGCGGATCAGGCCCCGGACACGGGATTCGAGCCCGGGCGGCAGCTGGCGGTTGCTGTCCCGGCCGCGCTTGCGCGAGCCCAGGCCACAGGGACCGTCCTCGTGGTAGCGTAGCACCAGCCGTTCTACCTGACGCCGCGACAAGCCGAGCTTCTCGGCCGCGCGCCAGAC
>NZ_JADGMP010000071.1:0-7983 GCF_015549295.1 Cupriavidus sp. IK-TO18 | reverse complement strand
CTGTCGGCCAGCCTGAACGCGCCGATCGAGGACATGAAATTCGGCGTGTTCCGCATGTAGCGCCGTCACGGCATCGTCGCTGTCTGCTTTACTGGTTTCATGGCTTCATCGGTTTCATCGGTTTTTTGGCTGCTACTTCCATGCGTTGCGTGACCCGTCTGCTTTCCTGCCTTGCCACGGTGCTGGCCTTGCTGCCGGCGCTGCCGGCGCCGGCGCAGACCGGGGCCGGCACCGGGCAAGCCACGCCGCGCATGCGTTTCACCGAGCAGGTGGTGATGCTGCCCAAGGCCGCGATACCGTCGCGCATCGACCTGGAAGCGACGGTGTTCAAGCCGCCGGGAGAAGGGCCGTTCCCGCTGGTGGTGATCAACCACGGCAAGGCGCCGGGCCGGCCTTTCATGCAGGGGCGCGCGCGCTTCGCGGCGCAGAGCGCCGAGTTCCTGCGCCGCGGCTACGCGGTGGTGCTGCCGATGCGGCAGGGTTTTGCGCGCTCGGGCGGCGCCTACGTGGGCGGCAGCTGCGACATCGAGGCCAACGGCATGATGCAGGCCGACGACGTGGTGGCCGCGCTCGACTACATGGCCACGCTGCCCTATATCGACATGGAGCGCATCGTGGTGATCGGGCAATCGCACGGCGGGCTGACCACGATGGCCTTCAGCACCATCGGCTATCCCGGCGTGCGCGGCGTGGTCAACTTTGCCGGCGGGCTGCGCAACCTGAATTGCGCGGACTGGGAAGACCGGCTGGTCGACGCCTTCGCGAGCTATGGCAGCTCCGCGCGCTACCCGTCGCTGTGGGTGTACGGCGACAATGACAGCTACTGGCCGGTGCCATTGCCCGGCCGCATGTTCAACGCATACAAGGCGCAGGCCAAGGGAGAAGCGGCCAGGGCCTGGCTGGTCGACGTGGGCGACTTCGGCAACGACTCGCACCGGCTGTTCAGCGCGCGCGAAGGCATCCCGCTGTGGCTGCCCGAGGTCGCCGCATTTTTCCACTCGCTCGGCCTGCCGTTCGAGACCGGCTCCTGAGCCGCATCCGCCAATCATTCAGACATCCGCCAACGGAGCGAACCATGGAATTCACCACCCTCACCGTCAATATCGCCAACCACGTCGCCACCGTGACGCTGAACCGGCCCGACGTGCGCAATGCCTTCAACGAGACCGTGATCGCCGAAGTCACCGGCGCCTTCCGCGCGCTCGGCGACATGGACGAGGTGCGCGCCATCGTGCTGGCCGGCAATGGCCCGGCCTTCTGCGCAGGCGCCGACCTGAACTGGATGAAGAAGATGGCCGGCTACTCCGATGACCAGAACCGTGCCGATGCGCTGACGCTGGCGCAGATGCTGCATACGGTGTGGTCGTGCCCGCGCCCGGTGATCGCGCGCATCCAGGGCGACACCTATGCCGGCGGCATGGGGCTGGTTGCCGCGTGCGATATCGCGGTCGCCGCCGAGCACGCGCATTTCTGCCTGTCCGAGGCGCGCCTGGGGCTGCTGCCCGCCACCATCAGCCCCTACGTGATCCGCGCCATGGGCGAGCAGGCGGCGCGCCGCTACTTCATCACCGCCGAGCGCTTCGACTCGGCCGAGGCGCTGCGGCTCGGCTTCGTGCACGCGGTGGTTCCGGCCGAAGCGCTCGACGCCAAGGTGGCCGAGCTGGCGGCCGCGCTGGTCGGCAACAGCCCGAACGCCGTGCGCGAGAGCAAGCGCCTGGTGCAGGAAATCGCGGGGAGGATGATCGATGACGACCTGCTGGCGGATACGGCTGACCGGATCGCGAAGATCCGCGCGTCGGAGGAAGGGAAGGAAGGGGTGCGGTCGTTCCTGGAAAAGCGGTCGCCGTCGTGGCGGCCGGCCTGAGGCTTTAATCCAACCGAGTGTTTGCGTCCCTCTCCCGCGTGCGGGAGAGGGACGCCACGTTGCAGCACACCGGAAGCTTGCAGCTCCGAAAAAAAGCTCGCCGAATTTTGCGTGGAGATCGCGGCACGCTAAGCGCAAGACTGGTGCTTCATCCCGATAACATCCCCCAATTCCTGCTAAATCACCCCCAAATCAAGAAATTCGGCAACATTGCCAACCCCAAAGAGACATCCCTAACATGACCCTCCCAACCCGTCCGCCAACGTCGCGTACCCGGTCCAGCCGGCAGCGCCAGACACCCGGGCGGTCAACAAAGGAGGGCTACCTTGGATCACCTGTCCCTTTCCCCAGGCGGCGCGCAGTCGCTGGGCCAGCGCAGCCGCAACGCGGTCTGGCACCCCTGCACCCGCCTGCGCCCCGATGACGACGCCCTGCCGCTGGCGATCGTGCGCGGCGAAGGCCCGTGGCTGTTCGATGCCGACGGCCGCCGCTATTTCGACGCCACCAGCTCGTGGTGGGTCAACCTGTTCGGCCACGCCAACCCGCGCATCAACGCCGCGCTGGCGAGCCAGCTGGAGACGCTCGAGCATGTGATGCTCGCCGGCTGCACGCATGCACCCGCGGTGGAGCTGGCCGAGCGCCTGTCCGCGCTGAGCGGCGGCGCGCTCGGCAATGTGTTCTACGCCTCGGATGGCGCCTCGGCGGTCGAGATCGCGCTGAAGATGAGCTTCCACTACTGGCGCAACACCGGACTGCCGGCCAAGCGGGAGTTCGTCTGCCTGCGCAACGGCTACCACGGCGAGACCGTGGGCGCGCTCGCGGTGACCGACGTGGAGATCTTCCGCGACGCCTACGACCCGCTGATCCGCCGCGCCCACGTGGTGATGTCGCCCGACGCGCGCCAGGCCTTGCGCGGCGAATCGGCCGCCGACGTGGCCGCGCGCGCGCTGGCGGAGCTGGAAACGCTGCTGCGCGAGCGCGCCGGCCAGATCGCCGCGCTGATCGTCGAGCCGCTGGTGCAGGGCGCCGCCGGCATGGCGATGCATGACCCGTCCTACCTCGACGGCGCGCGCGCGCTGTGCGATCGCTACCGGATCCACCTGATCGCCGACGAGATCGCGGTCGGCTGCGGCCGCACCGGGACCTTCTTCGCATGGGAGCAGTCGCGCGGCGAAGCCGCGGCCGAGACGCCGCTGCCCGCGCATGCGTGGCCCGATTTCCTGTGCCTGTCCAAGGGCATCAGCGGCGGCTACCTGCCGCTGTCGCTGGTGCTGTCGCGCCCGGAAATCCAGCGCGCCTTTGTTGCCGACGAACTGGCGCGCAGCTTCCTGCATTCGCACTCATACACCGGCAACCCGCTGGCCTGCCGCGCCGCGCTGGCCACCCTCGACCTGTTTGAGCAGGACAACGTGATCGGTCAGAACCGCGAGCGCGCCCGCTGGCTGGCCGACGCGATGGCGCCGCTGGCCGCCGACGCGCGCCTGCAGCACGTGCGCCAGCGCGGCCTGGTCTGGGCCGCCGATGTGCGCGACGACGTGGCCGGCGCCGATTTCTCATCGCGCTTCCACCATGCCGCGCGCGCGCGCGAGCTGTTGGTGCGCCCCATCGGCAACACGCTGTACGTGCTGCCGCCCTATGTCTTCGATGCCGCGCAGGCAAGCTGGCTGGGCCAGCAATTGCTGGCCACACTCGACGATGTCACCACCGGCGCGGAGGTCCGCCATGCTGCTTGAACAACTGAAACAGGCCGCCGCACAGCGCCAGCAACTGGCGCTGACGCGCCGCCGCCGCATCGCCCATACCGCGTGCGCGCCGCACCAGGCCGTGGGTGCCGCCGATGCGCAGCCACAGCCGCTGCTGACTTTCTGCAGCAACGATTACCTCGGACTGGCGAACCACCCGAAGGTGATCGCCGCGCTGGCGGAAGGCGCGCACCGCTACGGCGCCGGCAGCGGCGCTTCGCACCTGGTCAGCGGCCATTCGCTGGCGCATGCGCAGCTGGAGGAGGAACTGGCACGCTGGTTCGCGCCGCAAATCCCGCATGCGCAGACGCTGTATTTCTGCACCGGCTACATGGCCAACATGGCGGTGCTGACCGCGCTGGGCACGGCGGGCGCGACGCTGTTCTGCGAATCGCTCAACCATGCCTCGCTGATCGACGGCGCCCGGCTGGCGCGCGCCGACGTGCAGCGCTACCCGCATTGCGACACCGTCGCGCTGGAAGCGCTGCTGGCGGCGAGCACCAGCGAGCGCAAGCTGATCGTCACCGACAGCGTGTTCAGCATGGACGGCAACGTCGCGCCGCTGCGCGAGCTGCTGGCACTGGCGGAGCGCTACGACGCGTGGATCATCGTCGATGACGCGCATGGCTTCGGCGTGCTGGGCGAGCAGGGCCACGGCGTGCTGGAAGCGCTGGGGCTGTCGTCCGAGCGCTTTATCTACATCGGCACGCTCGGCAAGGCCGCCGGCGTGGCGGGCGCGTTCGTCGCCGCGCACGAGACCGTGATCGAGCACCTGGTCAACACCGCGCGGCCATACATCTACACCACGGCCGCGCCGCCGGCGGTAGCGCATGCGCTGCTGGCCAGCCTGGCGATCATCGAAGGCGAGGAAGGCCGGCAACGCCGCGCGCAACTGGCGCGCTGCATCGCGCGGCTGCGCGAAGGCCTGGCGCGGCTGGCGGCCAGCGCGGGTTGGTCGCTGGGCGAGAGCCAGACCGCGATCCAGCCGCTGATCATCGGCGATAACGCCGCGTCGCTGGCGCTGTCGGCGGCGCTGGAAGCCGGCGGCATCCGCGTCGGCGCGATCCGGCCGCCGACCGTGCCGGAAGGCACCGCGCGGCTGCGCATCACGCTGTGCGCCGCGCACGACGAGGCCGATGTGCAACGGCTGCTCGACGCGCTGTCCGAGGCGATGCCGCGCAAGGAGGCTGCATGACCGCGCCGCGCAATTTCGCCTGCTTCGTCACCGGTACTGATACCGGCGTCGGCAAGACCCACGCCAGCGCCACGCTGCTGCATGCGTTGAAGGGCGCCGGCTACCGCAGCGCGGGCATGAAGCCCATCGCCAGCGGCAGCGAATGGCGCGATGGCCACTGGCACAACGACGACGTGGCGCAGCTGCGCGCCGCCAGTTCGGTGACGGTGCCGCTCGGCCATACCTGTCCGTTCCTGCTGCGCACACCGTGCTCGCCGCATCTGGCCGCGGCGCGGGAAGGGGTGCGCATCACCCGCGCACCGATCCGCGCTGCCTTCGACGCGCTGCGCCGGCAGGCCGACGCTGTGGTGGTGGAGGGCGTGGGCGGCTTCCACGTCCCGCTGGATGCCGGCGCGGTGCGCTGGAGCACCGCCGACCTGGCCGTGATGCTGGGCCTGCCGGTGGTGATGGTGGTCGGCATCCGCCTCGGCTGCCTCAACCACGCCGTGCTGACCGCCGAAGCGATCCGCGCGCGCGGCCTGGTGCTGGCCGGCTGGATCGCCAACCGCGTCGACCCCGACCTGCTGCTCGCCGACGAGAACATCGCCACGCTGCATGCATCGCTGGACGCGCCGTGCCTGGGCGAGCTGCCGTGGCAACTCGACCCCGCCGCCTCAGCAGGGCGCCTCGACCTCGCGCCGCTGTTCGCCGCCACCGCCAGATCCCGGGCCGAGGCCGCCGGCCTCGCCGCCTGAACCACAATCCGACTGAAAACAACATGACCCAAGCCCACACCGTTACCACCATCTCCGCCGAATCGCTGCGCCAGACTGCCCGCCAGCATGCATTGCCCGACGACGCCAAATGGCGCGTCGACGACGTTGCCGCGCTGTTCGCGCTGCCGTTCAACGACTTGCTGTTCCGCGCCCAGCAGGTGCATCGCGAGAATTTCGACGCCAACACCGTGCAGCTCTCGACGCTGCTGTCGATCAAGACCGGCGGCTGCGAAGAGGATTGCGGCTACTGCCCGCAAAGCGCGCACCACGACGCCGGCGTCAAGGCCGAGAAACTGATGGCGCTGGATGAGGTGCTCGACGCCGCGCGCGCCGCCAAGGCCAACGGCGCCACGCGTTTCTGCATGGGCGCCGCCTGGCGCAGCCCCAAGGACCGCCACCTCGAGCCGGTGATGGACATGGTGCGCGAGGTCAAGGCGATGGGCCTGGAGACCTGCGTCACGCTGGGCATGCTCAAGGCCGAGCAGGCGCAGCAGCTAAAGGAAGCCGGGCTGGACTACTACAACCACAACCTGGATACCTCGCCCGAGTTCTACGGCAAGATCATCACCACGCGCACCTACCAGGACCGGCTCGACACCATCGGCCATGTGCGCGACGCCGGCATCAACGTCTGCTGCGGCGGCATCGTCGGCATGGGCGAATCGCGCGAGGCGCGCGCCGGCCTGATCGCGCAGCTGGCCAACATGGACCCGTACCCGGAGTCGGTGCCCATCAACAACCTGGTCCAGGTCGAAGGCACGCCGCTGGCCGGCACCGAGGCGCTGGACCCGTTCGAATTCGTCCGCACCATCGCGGTGGCCCGCATCACCATGCCCGGAGCGATGGTGCGCCTGTCGGCCGGCCGGGAAGCCATGGACGAGGCGCTGCAGGCGCTGTGCTTCATGGCCGGCGCCAATTCCATCTTCTACGGCGAAAAGCTGCTGACTACCGGCAACCCGCAGGCAGATCGCGACCGCGCCCTGCTGGCCCGGCTCGACATCCGCGCGGAGGGTTACGCGGGGTAGTTGAGCGGGATGGTCTCGCGGCAAGGTTACGTGAGATAGCGACGCGGAATTAACCCATTGGACACCTCCCCGCCGTAAGATGCCGATAACGGCATAACAAGGAGGGAGCCATGTTCACCAAGGTCCTGATCGCAAACCGCGGCGAGATCGCCTGCCGCGTGGCCGCCACCTGCCGCCGGCTCGGCATCCGCACCGTCGCGGTGTACTCGGATGCCGACGCCGATGCCCGCCACGTCGCCTTCTGCGACGAGGCCGTCCATATCGGCGGCGCCGCCGCGCGCGACAGCTACCTGCGCGCCGACCACATCATCGAGATGGCGAAGGAGACCGGCGCCCAGGCGATCCACCCGGGCTACGGCTTCCTGTCCGAGAACGAAGCCTTCGCCGAGGCCTGCGCCGCGGCGGGGCTGGTCTTTATCGGCCCGCCGGCCTCCGCGATCCAGGCGATGGGCAGCAAGAGCGCGGCCAAGCAGCTGATGGAAAAGGCGTCGGTGCCGCTGGTGCCCGGCTACCACGGCGAAGACCAGGACCCGGTGCTGCTGCGCCGCGAGGCCGACCGCATCGGCTACCCGGTGCTGCTCAAGGCCAGCGCGGGCGGCGGCGGCAAGGGCATGCGCGTGGTCGAGTCGGGCGATGGCTTCGAGGCCGCGCTGGCGTCGGTCAAGCGCGAGGCCAGCGCCAGCTTCGGCGACGACAAGGTGCTGGTCGAGAAGTACCTGACCCGTCCGCGCCACATTGAGATCCAGGTGTTTGCCGATACCCACGGCAACTGCGTCTACCTGTTCGAGCGCGACTGTTCGGTGCAGCGCCGGCACCAGAAGGTGCTGGAAGAGGCGCCCGCGCCGGGCATGACCGAAGAACGCCGCCGCGCTATGGGCGAGGCCGCCGTGGCCGCCGCCAAGGCGGTGGGCTATGTCGGCGCCGGCACGGTAGAGTTCATCGCCAACCAGGACGGCTCCTTCTACTTCATGGAGATGAACACGCGCCTGCAGGTCGAGCATCCGGTCACCGAGATGATCACCGGACAGGACCTGGTCGAATGGCAACTGCGCGTCGCCGCCGGCGAGCCGCTGCCGCTGACGCAGCAGCAACTGCGCATCGACGGCCACGCGCTGGAGGCGCGCATCTACGCCGAGAACCCCGACAAGCAGTTCCTGCCCTCCACCGGCACGCTGCGCTTCCTGCGCACGCCGCCTGCGGTGCAGTTCATGCGTGGCGAGGACGCCCATGGCCCGGCCGGCATCCGCATCGATGCCGGCGTGCGCGAGGGCGACACCATCAGCCCGTACTACGACCCGATGATCGCCAAGCTGATCGTCTGGGGCAAGGACCGGGACGAGGCGCTGGCGCGGATGCGGCAGGCGCTGGCGGCGTATCACGTGGTCGGACTGTCGACCAACGT
>NZ_JADGMP010000070.1:0-1814 GCF_015549295.1 Cupriavidus sp. IK-TO18 | reverse complement strand
GGGGTGGCTTTGATTTTGGTGCAATTTACGACGGTTTGCGAACCCAAGTTTGGTGCGGGCTTGTTGATGTAAGCCATTGATTATAAATGTATTTGTGCCGACCACTCGATCGTGCAAAGTTGGGGGCAAAGCCAGTCTCATTTCAGCTTGCAGCCCTTGTTTTGGGTGCTGTCTGGGACGGCAGCAGCTGTCCGGTGTAATGCTCAATCGGGAAGCGATAGACGCCTCGTAAGTTGATGCCCTCCAACCTCGTTGGCGCTATGCGTCCGAACAACTCGGCTGGCATGGGCTGCCGTCGGCTCATTTCCTGATCGAGCATCGACTGCATCTGGGCGGTATTCCACGCCATCAGAATATTTGCCAACAGGCTCAACGCGTCGGCAACGGCTTGCACCTCGTCCGTGCGTTTGGCTTGGGCCGCCGAGATCCGACCTGTATAAATTGCACGTTTCAGTGAGTTGACCGCCTCGCCGCGATTGAGCACTCGCAACAACTCTCGCCGAAAGCAGGCATTGACGAAGTAGTCGGCTAGAAAGGCGGTACGCAGCAGCTTACCCAACTGCACGCCGGCTTCGTAGAGCGGGTCACCACGGGCGGCCGAGCCAAATCGGCCCAGCACTGCCACTGCACTGGCGTGTCCCGACATCACCGAGGCCGCCAGATGTACCAAGGAGTCCCAATGTGCCTCGATGGCTGCAGTATCCACGTTGGCAACGCAAACGGCTGCGATCTCATCGGGAATAGCGGTTCCGCGGGGTACAAATAGCCGACGCTGCTTGAGTTCGCGCAACCGCGGGCAGAGGTCGAATCCCAGAAGCCTGGCCAAGGCCATGGCAAAGTCCGTATAGCCGTGGGTGTCGACTGCCAATTGCGTGGTCTCGATTCGCTCCTGCCGAATAACGCCCTCGATTGCCGCGCCGGCCTGCCTTTCGTTGAGCACAATTGGCTGGGCGTGGAAGATCCCCCACCGATCTCGAACGTGAGTATAGATGCCGACCGAGGCGGTTTGGCGCCGTGGGTCTTGCCGAGCCTGCCAGACACGCTGACTCGTCTCCAAGCTCATCATGTCCGAGGAGGCAAGGTCCGACCGGCCCCAGCTTGCCGCGATCGGATGGCGGTGCATGAACTCCAGAACTGCTTTACAAGCCTGGGCCAGTCGCCGCTCATCGCCCGCCCAGCGCATGGCTTGGCGAATGCTTGTGGCCGACAATTGGGGAATCATCCTGGCACACTCGGCCGCCGTCAGACTCGTGCCATGCGCCAGGATGCCGGCGTAGACCGTTAACAGCTCCTGCTCAGACCGTGGTTCGCGGCCGAGCATGTGCCAGCTGAAGCGCGCCTGGGCGTCCACTGCCAGGATGACCTCAGGTAGCTGGACATCGCCGATGTGGCGGTCAAGGCGGGCCTGCAGTCTTGAGACCTCAGGATCCTCTTCCTGTGCCGCTAGTGGTGCCAGGTGCAGCTCGTCATCCACGCGTAGCGTACCAGCGCGCGTCGCTGCCGCCACTGCGGCAATGCCTGTGCGCACGCGCTCAAGTAACGGCCTGAGGAAGTCGTCAGCTTGGGCTGGCAGCGACAGCCGCGAATGGTGTCGCCGAGCTTCAGCCTGCCAACGCTCGGCTGGCAGAAATAAGCGCTCGCGACCTCTGAAGCTCAATGAATGCTCGATCCAAACCGAGCCGTTGCGAACGGCCCGACGCAAGGCAAACAGGGTGGCGACTTCAAATGCTCGGAAGGCGCGCTCGCGATCCGAACCGCTGATGGCCTCGACCCAGGCTTGTCCTAGGCGAGGAGCGGTCACATCATCGGGTAAT